>NZ_PQHY01000018.1:0-108335 GCF_003385175.1 Amycolatopsis ruanii | reverse complement strand
GGTACGGCGGGGTGGGCCGGTCAGGGGGCGGATACCTATCGCCGGTCGGGGGCGGAGCAGGCGGAGGCGCTGGCGGGTGCGGCGGCGTTGGCGGATGGGATCTCCACCGGTGTGATGATCATGGGCACGGTGGTGGGTTTCGTGCGCGAGATGGTGCGCGACATCGTGGCCGAGCTGGTGGGGAAGCTGATCACGTGGGCGTTGGAGGCGGCGTGCACGTTGGGGTTTGCGACGCCGTTGATCGCGGCGCAGGCGACGGCGGCGATTTCGTCGGCGGTGACTCGGATTGCGGATTTCATCCGGAAGCTGGTCAAGACGGTCGGGAACGTGTCGCCGCGGATCAGCCGGGTCATCGGCAAGCTGGATGAGATCATCCAGAAGCTGAGCAAGATCGGCCGCAAACTCGGCGGCGGTGATGGCACCACTCCTTCGGCTGCGTCCGGCGGTGGTGGGAAGGTCGACACGCCGGATCTGGACGGCCCGACCAGCCCGGACGCTCCCAACAGCCCCGACGGCGCGGACGGCACCCCGGGCGGCAGCCGGGCCGGCGGTGACGGTCCGTCGTCGGCCAGGGACTCGGCCGACGACCCGCGCAGGTCCGGCCAGGACGAGGACTCGACCTGCACGAACGGTGACCCGATCAACGTCTTCACCGGCGAGGTGATCCTGCCGCAGACCGACGTCGGCCTCCCGGCGGTCCTGCCGTTGACCGTGCGGCGGCGGCACGCCTCGGCGTACCGGCTCGGCCGCTGGTTCGGGCGGACCTGGGCCTCGACCTTCGACCAGCGGCTCGAGGTCGAGGACGACGGCATCTACTTCGTCACCGAGGACGGCCGCGTCCTGGTCTACCCGCATCCGGTGCGCGACGGTCAGCCCGTGTTCCCGGTCGAAGGCGCCCGCTGGCCGCTGGTCCGCACCGGGGACGAGTACGTCGTCACCCACCGGCAGAACCGCGAGCGGTACACCTTCGGGCCCGTCGCGGGCGCGCCGGCCGGTCTGCTGCCGCTGCGCTCGGTCGAGGGCCGGACCGGGCAACGGCTGGACTTCGAGTACGAGAACGGCGCTCCCCGCGAGCTCCGGCACTCCGGGAACTACCGGATCGCGATCAGCACGGAAGGCGGCCGGATCACGGCGCTGACCCTCCGCGGCACCGGCGGCGCGCCGGACGTGCCGCTGCTCCGGTACGCCTACGACGACGAGGGCCGTCTCACCGAGGTGTCCAACTCGTCGAACCGGCCGCTGACCTTCAGCTACGACCGCGCGGGGCGCCTCACCCGTTGGGTGGACCGCAACGGCGAGTGGTACGGCTTCCACTACGACGGCCTGGGCCGGTGCGTCCGGACCGAGGGCTCCGGCGGGGCGCACACCGGGACGCTGCGGATCGACCAGGACGCCCTCGTCTCGGTCTGGACCGACGCGGCCGGGCACGAGACGACCTACCGGTTCAACGAGCTGCGGCAGATCGTCGAGGAGGTCGACGCGCTCGGCGGCAGCACGCGCTCGGAATGGGACCGCTACGACCGGCTGCTGTCCCGGACGGACCCGCTCGGCCGCACCACGTCCTACACCTACGACGAGTCCGGCAACCTGGTCACCCTGACCCGCCCGGACGGCACCCAGCGGCTGTTCAGCTACGACAGCGACAACCAGCTGGTCGCCACGGTCGAGCTGACGGGCGCCGTGACGCGGCGGGACTACGACGAGGCCGGCAACCTCGTCGCGGTCACCGATCCGGTGGGCGCGGTGACCCGGTACCGGTACGACGAACGCCACCACCTGGCGGCGATCGTCGACCCGCTGGGCGGCGTGTACCGCGTGGACACGAACGAGGCGGGCCTGCCCATCGCCGTGACCGGTCCGGACGGCGCGGTGAACCTGTTCGGGCGTGACCAGTTCGGCCGGATCCGGTCCCGGACCGACCCGTCGGGTGCCACGACCACCTACACCTGGAGCGTGGAAGGGCTGCTGCTGTCGCGCACCGGTCCGGACGGCACGGTCGAGCGCTGGCAGTACGACGGCGAGGGCAACCAGACCGCCGAGGCGGGCGCCGCGGGCGAGCTGACGCACGTCGTCAGCACCCATTTCGACCTGCCCGCGGTGGTGTCGACCCCGGACGGGAACCGCCTGGAGTACACCTACGACGAGAAGATGCGCCCGGTCGTCGTGCGCAACGCGGCGGGCTCGGAATGGCGGTACGTCTACGACGCCGTCGGCAACCTCGTCCGCGAGACGGACTTCAACGGCCGGACGCTGGTCTACACCTACGACGCGGCGGGGCAGGTGGTGTCGCGGACGAACGGCGCCGGCGAGACCACGCGGTTCCGCCACGACCTCGTGGGCAACCTCGTCGAGCGGCAGACCGGGGACGCGCCGCCGGCCCGGTTCACCTACGACGCGGCCGGGCGGCTGGTGCGCGCCGTTAACGCCGACGCCGACGTGCGCTTCCAGCGCGACGCGGCCGGGCGGGTGGTGGCCGAAACGATCAACGGCCGCACCGTCGAGTCCCGCTACGACCTGCTCGGCAGGCCGGTGTACCAGCGCACCCCGACCGGCGCGGAGAGCCGGTGGAGCTACGACGCGGGCGGCCGGCCCTCGGTCCTGAGCGCCGCAGGCTGGACCCTGAGCTTCCGCTACGACACCGCGGGCCGGGAAGTGGAACGGTTGCTCGACACCGGGGTTTCCCTGGCGCAGGAGTGGGACGCGGGCAACCGCCTGCTCACGCAGACGCTGTCCGCGGTGTCGGCGGGGGTTCCGTCGGTCCGGCGGATCCAGCACCGCGCCTACCGGTACCGCGCGGACGACCAGCTGGTGTCGGTCGCGGAGCAGATCGGGGGGCTGCGCGAGTTCGACCTCGACCCGGCCGGGCGGGTCGTCGGCGTCCGCGGCGCGGGCTGGGCGGAGCACTACGACTACGACCGCGTCGGCAACCTCCAGGCCGCGCACAGCCCGGGCGACCCCGAGGCGAGCGGGCCGCGTCAGGTCAGCGGCACGTTGACGATCGCCGCGGGGAACGTCCGGTACGCCTACGACCGGCAGGGGCGCATGGTGCTCCGGCAGCGGAAGCGGTTGTCCGCGAAACCGGACAACTGGCACTTCAGCTGGGACGGCGAAGACCGGCTGGTCGGTGTCGTCACGCCCGACGGGACGCGCTGGCGGTACGCCTACGACGCGCTGGGGCGGCGCATCAGCAAGCAACGCCTGGCCGCGGACGGCCGCACCGTCGCCGAGCGGACCGATTTCGTCTGGGATGACACGGTCCTGGTGGAGCAGATCGAATCCGCGGGACGGACCAGGTCGTGGCACTGGCTGCCGGACACGCTGCAGCCGGTGAGCCAGACCGAGCGGGTCTGGCACGACCAGGCCTGGGTCGACCGCGAGTTCTACGGCATCGTCACCGACCTGATCGGCACCCCGACGGAGCTGGTCGACCCCGCGGGCAACCTGGCCTGGCGGGCGAGCCGGACGGTCTGGGGCCAGGTCGCCGGGGTCGGCGTCGCGGACACGCCGCTGCGGTTCCCCGGGCAGTACCACGACCCGGAGAGCGGTCTGGACTACAACTACCACCGCTACTACGTGCCCGAACTCGGGCGGTACGCGAGCCAGGACCCGCTCGGCCTGGTCGCGGGGCCGAACCCGCAGGCGTACGTGCCGAACCCGATGACGTGGCTCGACCCGCTGGGGCTCGTGCCGTGCCGCGACTGCGACGCCCAGAAGGAAGAACTGCCCAAGGGCGACAACCGGTGGTTCGACCACCGGCGGGAAGCGTTCAACGCGGCGCGGGACCGGGCCGGCATCCCCAACAGCGCGTCACCCGTCCGGCAGTGGACCGTCGGCGACAACCCGGCCCTGCAGGGGAGGGGCAACTACCACTACGACCCCGCGCCCGGCGCGCACGGCCGCTACTACGAGTACGAGACGCCGAACGGGCCACGGGTGATCGCGGAGCACACCAACGATCCGCGCGCGCCGCACCCGCACTTCCACGCCTACCAGCCGAAGGCGGGCCACGACGGGGTGGTGATCGGCGAGAAGTACGACCGGGTCGGCGGCCCGCACCACTACTACTATGGGGATCATGCTCCGAGCTGGCCGGCGGGTGACTGAGCCGTGACCGAGTCCGCGCGGGACCGGCGGCTGCGGTTGCTGCAGGCGAAGAAGGCCGAGCAGCTGAAGGACCGTCTGTCCGCTTTCGACACCGGTGAGTTCGCGCAGTGGTCGGACTTCCCGCAGTGGCTCCGGGACGAGTTCGTCAAGACCCGCCGGACGACCGCCGAACCGGATTCGGTGCTGCCGGAGTCGGCGGACGACCGGGAGATCCGGGACTGGCAGTCGGAGTTCGCCGTCCGGGCCGGGCTGGACGGCCGGGTGTACGTGCTCACCGGCGTCGACGACTTCCCGTGGCTCTACTGCGCCGCGCGCGACGATCGGTGGGCCGACGAGATCGGCGCCGTGCTGGGGTACGGCTGGACGGCCATCGGCGCGGACAAGGACCGTCTCGTGGTGTTCTACGAGGAGGAGTACGAGTACCAGGCGTTCCTGGTGGCTCCCGGGCACCTCCGGGACGGCGACGGCCGCCTGCTGTAGCGGGAGTCTCACCTGCGGCTCGACGAGTCCGGAGGCCGTCGTCACAGCGGTAGCCTCCCTGGTGGAGGTTGTGATGGATTCCCCGACATTGGTGGCCGCTCTGCGGCGGGTCGTGCCTGCTGAGCACGTGGTCGACGACCCGGTCGTGGTCGAGTCCTACCTGCAGGACCACGCGGAGTGGGCCGAGTACGGGCAAGCCGCCGCGGTGGTGCGGCCGCGCGGGACCGGCGAGGTGCGCGACGTCGTGCGGTTCGCGGGCGAGCACGGGATCCCGGTGGTGCCCCGCGGGGCTGGGACGGGCCTGTCCGGCGGGGCGAACGCCGTCGACGGCTGCATCGTGATCTCGTTCGAGGCGATGGATTCCGTCCTGGAGATCGACCCCGCCGAGCGGCTCGCGGTCGTGCAGCCGGGCGTGATCAACGACGACCTGCGGGCGATCTGCGCCGAGCAGGGGCTGTGGTACCCGCCGGACCCGGCGAGCGCGCCGTGGTCGACGATCGGCGGGAACGTGGCCACCAACGCCGGTGGGCTGTGCTGCGTGAAGTACGGCGTGACGCGGGACTACGTGCTCGCGCTGGAGGTCGTCACCGGGCGCGGCGAGGTGGTCCGCCTGGGCCGGCGCACCGCGAAGGGCGTCGCCGGGTACGACCTGTGCGGGCTGATGGTCGGCTCCGAGGGCACGCTCGGCGTGATCACCGAGGTGACCGTGCGGCTGCGGCCGCGGCGCGAGCCCGAGCGCACGATCGCCGGGTACTTCGACTCGGTGATCGCCGCGGGTGAGGCGGTCAGCGCGGTGTCCGCGTCCGGGGTGATCCCGTCCGCGCTGGAGCTGGTCGACCGGCACTGCCTGGAGGCGGTCGACGCGTGGAAGAACATGGGCCTGTCCACGGAGGCGAACGTGGTGCTCCTGGGCCGCGTCGACACCCCTGGTCACGCGGGCGAGGAGGAGGCCCGCACGATCCTGCGGTGCTTCGAGCAGGCCGGCGCGAGCTGGGCGGCGCTGTCCACGGATGAGCAGGAGGCCGAAGCCCTGTTCGACGCCCGGCGCCTGGCGTACCCCGCGCTGGAGCGGCTCGGCCCGGTGCTCACCGAGGACGTCTGCGTGCCGCGAGCGCTGGTGCCGGAGATGCTGGCACGGATCGAGAAGGCAGCCACCGAACACGACACGCTGATCGCGAACATCGCCCACGCCGGCGACGGAAACCTGCACCCGCTACTGATAACCCCCATCGGCGACGACGCAGCACGGCGACGCGCACAGGCGGCGTTCGAGGACATCATCGCGGACGCGGTCGAACTGGGCGGCACGGTGACGGGGGAGCACGGAATCGGGTTGCTGAAGCGCGGCGGCTTGCGGCGCGAGGTGAGCCCCGAGGTGCTGGAGCTGCACCGGGCGGTGAAGGGCGCGCTCGACCCGCTGGGGATCCTGAACCCGGGGAAGGTTTTCGTCTAGAAGGGGATCGGTGGCTGCCCGTGCGGCAGCCCTGCAAACCGCAAGCCGGCAACGCGACTGGCCCCGGCCCAAAGCTGCCCGCGCGGCAGCCCAACAAACCGCAAGCCGGCAACGCAACAGCACCGACTACCCCAACCAGACCTCCCCCGCCCCCGATCCACAGCCTGTCTTTGGTCGCCGAGCAGGCGTGTCAAGGTACTCTTTCCCGCCTTGACACGCCTGCTCGGCGACTGAAACACAATCAGGCATCGGGGGCGGGGGTGGTCGGAAGGTGACCGTTCGGCGCCGTGAGGCGCTTTCCGCCCGTAGGGCGGGCTCTCCGCCTGCCCAAAAGCAAGACCAAAGATCAAAAGATGTCCTCGCCGGACGGGCAGGCTCCGGGATGACGGGGGACCGTTGTCGGCTCACCCCGGGCAGGTGGCCGCTGGGTGGTCATCCCGTCGCCTTCCGGTTTGTGCATATCACCTTGAGCCAGGGCCGCAAGGTTGGCATGGTCGGCCGCCGGTTGGCGGCCCGGGTTGCGGCCCTGGCTCAAGGTGATCGTCCAGTGTCAGGCGACGGGATGACCACCCAGTTACCTTGGGTTCAACGCGCGGCGCTACGCGCCTGTTTGCCATAGGCGGGCGTAGTGGCCGTTGGCCGCCAACAACTCCTCGTGCGTGCCCTGTTCCACGATGCGTCCGTGGTCCAGCACCACGATCCGGTCCGATCTGGCCGCCGTCGCCAGGCGGTGGGCCACCACGAAAGTCGTTCGGCGCTTGGCGACCGTTTCCGTTGCCGCCAGGACCGCCGCCTCCGTGGACGGGTCCAGGGCGGCCGTTGCCTCGTCCAACAACAGCACGTCCGGGTCCACCAGTTCCGCGCGGGCCAGCGCGACCAGTTGCCGCTGCCCCGCCGACAACGACCGGCCCCGTTCGCCCACCGGCTGGTGGAAGCCCTGCGGCAGCGCGGCGATCGCGTCGACCGCGCCCACCGCGCGCACCGCGGCCTCGACCTCCGCGTCCGACGCCGACGGGTCGCCGTACCGGACGTTGTCGGCCACCGTGCCGGAGAACAGGTGCGCCTCCTGCGGCACCACGCCCATCCGCCGGTGCAGGCCGGCCAGGTCGTAGTCCCGGACGTCGACCCCGTCGATGCTCACCTTGCCACTCGTCGCGTCGTAGAAGCGCGCCGCCAGTTTGACCACTGTAGACTTCCCGGCGCCGGTCGAGCCGACCAGGGCGACCGTCTCGCCCGGCGACACCTTCAGCGAAACATCCGTCAGGGCCAGGGTTTCCGTGCCCGTGTAGGAGAAGTCGACCGCGTCGAACGCGACCTCGCCGCGCAGCCGCTCGGGCACCGGCACCGGATCCGCGGGCGGCGGCACCGACGTCGGCGTCCGCAGCAGGTCGCCGATCCGGTGCAGGCCGACCTTCGCCTGCTGGTAGCTGTCGAACACCGACGACAACTGCTGGATCGGCGAGAAGAACAGGTTCAGGTACAGCAGGAACGCCAGCAGCACACCGACCGACAGCGTGCCGTCCGCGACCAGGCTCGCGCCCGCCACCAGCACGACCGCCTCCGCCACCCCGGACAGCAGCGTCACGAACGGGAAGTACGTCGCCACGTACCGCTGGGCCCGCAGCCGCGACCGCCGGTACGCGTCGCTGCGAGACGCGAAGTCCTCGGCCGACCGCTCCTCCCGGCTGTACGCCTGCGCGACCCGCAGACCGCTCACGTTCTCCTGCATGTCGGCGTTCACGACGCTGACCTTCTCGCGCGCCTCGGTGTAGGCCGCGCTGGACAGCCGCCGGAAGATCACCGTCGCGATCACCAGCACCGGCACCACGGACAACGCGTACAGCGCCAGGGACACGTCGGTGATCAGCAACGCCCCGGTGATCCCGACCAGTGTCAGCGCGCTGATCACCGCCTGCGCGACACCGGTCTGCAGGAACGTCGACAACGCGTCCACGTCCGTCGTCATGCGCGTCATGATCTTGCCGGACAGCTCGCGTTCGTAGTAGTCGAGCCCGAGCCGCTGCAGGTGCGCGTAGCTGCGGACGCGCAGCGAGTACAGCACCGTCTCACCGGCCCGCGCGGTGAGCCGCGTCTGCGCCGCGATCACGAGCCAGTCCACCGCGATGATCACCGCGCCGATCCCGGCGCACAACCACACCACCCACGCCAGACCCGGCCGCACCCCGTGGTCGACGCCCTGCTGGTACAGCGTGGGCAACGCGATCGACGCCGCCGCGTCCAGCCCGACCAGCAGCACCGCGGCGATCAGCAGCCCGCGCACCGGACGCAACGCCGAGCCGAGGCGGAACCGCGGATCCGGCTGGGTGACCGCGTCCGGGGCCAGCGCCGGCTCGTCCGTCGCGGGTGGCAGCTTGCGCACGCCCTCCAGCAGCTCGGCCGTAGGCGGCGCGTTGAGCGCGCTGCCGGGGCCCATGCCGCCGCCGGGCATCGGTGGCGGCGCGTTCCGCTGCCGCGCCGACTCGGCCATCTCGTCGACCGAGTCCCGCTCGCCGGTCTCCGGCCACAGCGCGGGCGTGGTCCCGGTCTCCGGGCTGGCCACGCAGTCCCGCTTGTGCACGTTCTCCACGCCCTCGCCGGGCCCGGCGATGAGCTCGCGGAACAGCTCGCAGCGCGCCGCCAGTTCGTCGTAGGTGCCGACGTCGACCACACGGCCCGCGTCGAGCACCGCGATCCGGTCGGCCAGCGACAGCGTCGACTTGCGGTGCGCGATCAGCAGCGTCGTCCGGGTCGCGGTGACCGAGCGCAGCGTCTCGTAGATGGCCGCCTCGGTGACCGTGTCCACCGCGGACGTCGCGTCGTCCAGGATCAGCACGCGCGGATCGGTCAGCAGCGCCCGCGCCAGGCCCAGCCGCTGCCGCTGACCACCCGACAGCGTCAGCCCGCGTTCACCGACCTGGGTGGCGTAGCCGTCGGGCAGCTCGGAGATGAAGTCGTGCGCCTCGGCCGCCTTCGCCGCGGCGATCACCTCCTCGTCGCTGGCGTCCGGGCGGCCGTAGGCGATGTTGTCGCGGATCGACGTGGAGAACAGGAACGCCTCCTCGAACACCACGCCGATCGCCTGACGCAGATCCGTCAGCTTCACGTCCCGCACGTCGCAACCGCCGAGCCGGACGCTGCCCGAATGCGCGTCGTAGAACCGGGGCAGCAGCAGCGAGATCGTCGACTTGCCGGAGCCCGCGGTGCCGACCAGCGCCAGCGTCTCGCCGGGTTCCGCGCGCAGGCTCAGCCCGTCCAGCACCGGTTCCGAGCGCGTGTACCCGAACCGCACGTCGTCCAGCTCGATGCTCAGCGGCCCCTCCGGCAGCGGCTCCGGGTCCACCGGGTCCGTGACCTCGGGCTGGGCGTCCACCAGCTCGTACACGCGTTCCGCGCCCGCCCGCGTCAGCTGGGCCTGCACCACCAGCGCCGACATCATCCGGGCCGGCCCGATCAGGCCGGAGACGTAGCTGGCGAACGCGAGGAACGTGCCGAGGGTGACCTGCCCGTTGAGCGCCAGGATGCCGCCGAAGGCCAGCACGGCGACCTGCCCGGCCGCGGGCACGGCGGACGTCGTCGCCGTGGGCACCGCCGCCAGCCGGGCCGCGCGCAGCCGCTCGGCGAACAGCCGCCGCGCGGTCTTCTCCAGCCGCGCGACCTCCCGGGCCTCCTGCCCGAAGCCCTTCACGACGCGGACACCGGTGACGGTCTCCTCGACGTGCTGCGCGACGACCGCCGCGCGCTGCTGCGCCGACCAGGTGGCCGGGAACAGGCGTTTGCGGGCCAGGCCGGCGACGATCGCCACCGCGGGCACCACGATCAGCGCGATCACCGTCAGGCCGGGCGACATCCACAGCATCGCGGCCACCGAGAACACCGCGAACACGACCGAACCCGCCGACAGCGGCACCACGAACAGCAGCGACACCACCAGCTGCAGGTCGGTGATCGCGCGGGACACCACCTGGCCGGTGCGCAGCGAGTCCTGCTTGCCACCGTCCAGGCGGGACACCGAGTCGAACACCCGCTGGCGCAGGTCGTGCTGCACGTCCAGCGCGAGCCGCCCGCCCAGGTAGCGCCGGACGAACGCGGTGCCGAACATGAGCAGCTGGACCCCGATCAGCCCGCCGACGAGCAGACCCAGCCGCCCGGTCTGCGACGCCACCGCGTCGTCGACGGCGACCTTCACCAGCAACGGGCTCGCGGCCTGCAGGCCGACGCTGAACACAGCCGCGGCCATCGACGAGACGACCAGGACCGGATGCCGCCAGCAGGCCGCGGCCAGCCGGCGAATCCATCCGGTCCCGGGGTTCTCGTCAGTGCGTGGTGGTCGTGCAGTCACCACGCCAGGTTATGCGTGCCCGCCTACGTGATGTCGCGGCGCTGGTTGGAGGCCCATCCGCCCATGAAGAACACCATGGTCCAGGCGAGGAACACCAGCGCGGCAGCCCACCAGGAGATGACGCCCGGCGCGCCGGCGGCCAGCTGCAGGCCCAGCTTGTCCCAGTGCTCGACACCGCCAGGCAGGTTGATCGAGCTGATCCCGAACGCCTCGGCCGCGATGCCGCCGACGATGCCGTTCGCGGTGCTGTTCGGCAGGATCGCGCCGAAGATGTCGCTGGTGTTCCACAACGCGATGACCAGCACGTTCTCCACGATCAGGAACCAGCCGATCAGCAGGATGACCGCCAGCACGACCTTGTTCAGCACCGCGCCGAAGCCGATGCCGAACAGCGTCACCAGCGCGTAGGCCAGCACGGTCCCGCCGAGCGCGGCGAGCCATTCGCCGCCGCTGGGCAGCCGGTCGCCGTCGACGGTGATGACGGTCGCCAGCGCCGCGACCGCGAAGCTGAGCAGCCCGTACAGCGCGCCCCACAGGATGTAGGTGATCATCTTCGCGGTCAGCGCGGACACCCGGTTCGGCGCCGTCAGGAACGTCGTCGTGATCGTCTTGCTGCTGTACTCACCGGCCAGGGCGAACACGCCGAAGATCGCCGGGATCAGCTGCGCGATGTTCACGCCGTGGGCGATGCTGAGCAGCCCGACCGGCAACGCGTCGGCGGGCAGCCCGGCCTGCTCGGCGATGATCCGCGCGGTGCCGCTGCCGATGTAGTCGGCGAAGTCGTTGGTGATCTTGCCCCAGACGTACGACATCCAGAACGCGACCAGCACCAGCGGGATGATCAGGATCCACCAGGTGTTGAGGCTGAGCGTCTTGCGGAACTCCGCCTTGATCAACCGGCCCATCAGCCCTGTCCTCCCCAGCCGCCGTGGCCCTGTTGCGGCGGTGCTTGCTGGTACTGCTGCTGCGGTGGGTATCCGGGCGGCGGCGGGCCGCCCCAGCCGCCCTGCGGCGGCATCCCCGCGTACTGCGCTCCCGGGTACTGGGCTCCTGGGTACTGGGGGCTGGTCAGCTGGAAGAACAGCTTCTCCAGGTCCGCCCGCTCCTCCTCGATGCCGTAGACCGCGATCCCGGACTTCGCGACCAGGTCACCGATCTGCTGGCGGGTCGCGCCGATCACCGCCACGCGCCCGTCCGGCGTCGGCTCCACCTGCGTGAACCCGGCCTCTTGAAGCGCTTTCACGAGCGCGTTCGCGTCCGCGGCCTGCACGAGCACCCGCGACTGCTGGCTGCTGCGCAACTGGTCCAGCGGGCCGTAGTAGCGCGTGACGCCGTGGCTGATGATGACGACCTGGTCGATCGTCTGCTCCACCTCCGACAGCAGGTGGCTCGACACCAGCACGGTGCGGCCCTCCCGGGCGTAGGCGCGCAGGAAGTTGCGCAGCCACACGATGCCCTCCGGGTCGAGGCCGTTGGCCGGCTCGTCCAGCACGAGCACCTGCGGGTTGCCGAGCAGCGCGGTCGCCAGGGCGAGCCGCTGCCGCATGCCCAGCGAGAACCCGCCGGCGCGGCGGTCCGCGGCGCCGGAGAGCCCGACCAGGCCCAGCACCTCCTCGACGCGCTGGTCCGGCGCGCCGATCGCGGCGGCGTACACCTTCAGGTGGTTGCGCGCGGAGCGCTTGGGGTGGAAGCCCTCGTTCTCCAGGACCGCGCCCACGACCTGCGCCGGGTTGCCCAGCTGCTGGTAGGGGCGGCCGTTGATGGTGGCGACGCCCGCCGACGGCGTGACCAGGCCCAGCAACATGCGCAGCGTGGTCGTCTTGCCCGCGCCGTTGGGGCCGAGGAAGCCGGTGACCGAGCCGGGGCGGACCTCGAAGCTCAGGTTCTGCACCGCGGCGACCGGCCCGAAGTGTTTGCTCAGGTTCTGCACGAATATCCGGCCGCTGCCGTCGTGTTGCATGTGCGCCCCTCCCGGCCCGGTGAACTTGATCGCGGGCACATAGTGCCCTACCGGGGTCCGGTCCAACCCGTCCGGGTGCCGCGTGTCGGGGAGGGTGTGCACTAAGGGGCGGCCCGCTCAACCAGCCTGGGGGTCACTGGGAGCGGGCCGCCACGAACAAGTTTAGGTGGTATCTCCGGACTTCGCTTACGCGGGGGCCCATGTTGGTCTGAAAACTTATTCACGTGTTGGGTCCTGGGGCGGGCGGTCCCTGGCGACGGGACCGCCCGCCGGGTCAGGCGAGGGCCTCGGCCAGCGGCGTGTGCGGCAGCGCGTGGGCCTGCGCGACCGGCGCGTTCGTCAGCGCGCCCGCGTGCGCGTTGAGGCCCAGCGACAGCGGCCCGTTGGCCCGCAGCGCGGCCTGCCAGCCGTGGTCGGCCAGCTGGACGGCGTAGGGGAGCGTGACGTTGGTCAGGGCGTAGGTGCTCGTGCGCGGGACCGCGCCGGGCATGTTGGCCACGCAGTAGAAGACCGAGTCGTGCACCGTGTAGGTCGGGTCGTCGTGCGTCGTCGGGTGCGAGTCGGCGAAGCAGCCGCCCTGGTCGATCGCGATGTCCACCAGCACGCTGCCCGGCCGCATGCGCGCGACCAGGTCGGTGGAGACGAGCTTCGGCGCCCGCGCGCCGGGCACCAGCACCGCGCCGATCACCAGGTCGGCCTCCAGCACGGCCTGCTCGACGGCGAAGGCGTTCGAGGTGACGGTGCGGATGCGGCCGGCGAAGTCGTGGTCGATCTGACGCAGGCGGTCCACATTGGTGTCCAGGATCTCGACGTCGGAGCCCAGACCCAGCGCGATGCGGGCGGCGTTGAGGCCCGCGACACCGCCGACATCGACGACCACCCGGGCCGGGTGCACGCCGGGCACGCCGCCGGGCAGTACGCCGCGCCCGCCGCTGGGCTTCATCAGCGAGTGGGCGCCGACCTGCGGCGCGAGCCGTCCGGCGACCTCGGACATCGGGGCCAGCAGCGGCAGCGCGCCGCTCGGCTGCTGCACGGTCTCGTAGGCGATCGCGGTTGTGCCCGCGTCCAGCAGAGCCTGCGTCAGCGGGCGGTCCGCGGCGAGGTGCAGGTAGGTGAACAGCACCTGGTCGCGGCGCAGCCGGGGGTACTCCTCGGCGATCGGCTCCTTGACCTTGAGGACCATCTCGCCCTCGGCCCAGACGTCCTCGGCGGTGGCCAGGATCTTCGCGCCGGCGGAGACGTACTCGTCGTCGCTGATGGCGGATCCGGTGCCGGCGCCGGTTTCGATGAAGACCTCGTGGCCGCGGGACGTCAGCTCGTGCACCCCGGCCGGGGTCACGGCGACGCGGTATTCGTGCTTCTTGACCTCGCGGGGGACGGCGATGCGCACTGCTTCCTCCTGCATCTGGCGAACGTGGTGCTGACCACGGTGAACCACCCGGATAGCGGTGTCATCGTGCCTCGCCGACAATTCTCCGCCGCGTGGATGGTGCCCGCAGGACAAGGTGTTGACCTCCACCTTGGTGGAGATCGCAGGATGATCGTCATGAGAGCGGTGTGGTTGAAGGAGTTCGGCGGGCCCGAGGTGCTCGTCGCGGGGGAGGCGCCGGATCCGGTGCCCGGGCCCGGGCAGGTGCTCATCGGTGTGACGTTCGCCAACACGACGTTCGTCGAGACGCAGTTCCGGGCGGGGATGCCCGGGCCGTTCCGCGCGGAGCTGCCGGTGATCCCGGGAAACGGCGTCGGCGGGGTGGTGCTGTCCGGGCCGTCCGAGCTGGTCGGGGCGCGGGTGGTGACGAGCCTGAACGGGTCGGGCGGGTACGCCGAGCGGGTCGTGGTGGACGCGGCGGCGCCGTTCCGCGTGCCGGACGGCGTGGCGCTGGACGACGCGGTGGCGCTGCTGGCCGACGGCCGCACCGCGACGGCGCTGATCCGCGCGGCGGGGGTGTCGGCCGGGGAGCGGGTGCTGGTGGAGGCCGCCGCGGGCGGGGTGGGCAGCCTGCTGGTGCAGCTGGCGCGCAACGCGGGCGCGACGGTGATCGCGGCGGCCGGGGGCTCGCGCAAAACGGCGGTGGCGCGCGATCTGGGGGCGGACCAGGTGGTCGACTACACGCGGCCGGAGTGGGCCACGCAGGTCGGCCCTGTGGACGTGGTGTTCGACGGCGTCGGCGGTGCTCTGGGGGCGGCCGCGTTCGGGTTGGTGCGTCGCGGTGGGCGGCACTTCAGCTACGGCCTGGCGAGCGGTGCGTGGACGGCGGTGTCCGAGGAGGAGGCTTCGTCCCGGGGCGTCGTGCTGCACCGCGGCCCGCTGGGCAGCCCGGCCGACCTGCGGGCCGCGACGGAGTGGGTCTTGGCGGAGGCCGCCGCGGGCCGGGTGAAACCGCTTGTGGGACAACGCTTCCCGCTGCACCGAGCCGCCGACGCGCACCGAGCGATCGAATCCCGCGCGACGATCGGCAAGACGCTGCTGGAGGTCTGACGCGAGTCCCACGCTCCGCCGCGCGAGTCCCACGTTCGGGCGCGTGAGTTCTGCGTTCCGGGCTGCGAGTTCAGCGTTACGGGGCGTGGGTTCCGCGTTGCGGGGCGTGGGTCTTCCAGGGCGCGAGTCCCACGTTTCGGCGCGCGAGTTCCGCGTTTGGGGGCGCGAGTCCTGCGTTCGGGCGCGCGAGTTCCGCGTTCCGGGGCGTGGGTTCCGCAGTCGTCAGGTGGGGCGGGCCCAGGCGGTGTCCCCCACAGTGACCACCCCGGCGCGGGTCACGCGCATGATCACGCCGAACTTGTTCGCGTGCCGGTCGATCAGGTGGGTCTGCAGCTCCGGCCACCGCCGTTGCCCCGACGGGTCCCAGCTCGGCACCGCGCAGCGGATGCACGGGCCCGCGTGCTCGCCGGTCACCTCCAGCGACACGCCGCCGACGTCGAGCGTGCTGCCGGCGGCCCAGTCCTCCTCGGCGAAGGCCGGGGCGTCCGCGATGAGGTGGATGTTCGGGCGGAAGCGGTGGAGTTCGACCGGCCGGCCGAGCTCCGCCGCGAGCGCCGTCAGCGACGCCTCGAACGTGACCAGCACCGTGGGGCCGCGGTCCTGCTGCCCGTCGGCCGCGCGCAGGTCCACGGTCATGCCGAACGACGCGGCGAGCGCCTCCGCCAGCCCCGGCTCCTCCCAGGACCACGACCGGCCCTCCGGCGCGCGCAGCACCGGCGGCTTCGGCGGGTCGATCACGTCGGCGCCGTACTCCGCACCCCAGGTGAGCATCGCCGGGTTCTGGCGCACCGTCAGCACCTTCCCCCGGCGCTTCTCCCGCCCGTCGACCAGCGCGTGCGCCCGGTCGCCCGCCATGCCCCGCTCGTCGAAGCGCGCGGCGCGAACCTCCTCGCCCCGCAACGACTTCACCGGCCAGCGGTGCAGCACGGCAACCGATCCCTCGAACACGAACCCCTCCTACGACCAGCGCACGGCGACCAGCTGGACCAGCAATGCTAACCGGACATCCGGGTCGTCCAGGTCCAGCGGGACGAGTTCGAGCACGCGCCGCATCCGGTACCGGAACGTGTTGGGGTGGATCCGCAACGCCTGGGCGGCCGACCGCGGGTCGCCGGGATGGCGCAGCCACTCGTAGAGCGTCTCGACGTAGTCCGTGCGGTTGATCCGGTCGTACTCGCGCAGCTGCTCCAGCGGTCCGAGCCCGGCGACGCCGGCCGCCGACGCCGCGGTGGCCGTGCGGTGCAACGCGAGCGCCGTCCACAGGCCGTCGAAGCTGCCGGACGGTCCCTCGATCACACCGGCGCGCAGCAGGCTCAGCGTCTCCTCCGCCTCGGCGCGCGACCGCGGCAGCTCGCCGATCTTCACCGCGCTCCCGGCCGCCACGCGTGGTGCGCCGCGGGACGCATCGGCCAGCGACGGCCAGTCCGCGCCGTCGGGCACGACGGTGTACAGCAGCCCGCCGAGCTCTGTCGCGATTGGACGGCGGCCGATGCCCAGCGACATCCGCTCCATCAGCGCCAGCCGCAGGCCTTCGTCGTCGCCCGGGGTGTCGACGACGACCACGCGGTGCGGTTCGTCGGTCAGCTCCAGCTCGGCGATCGCGGCGCGCGGCCCGGCTTTTCCTTCCAGCACGGCACGCAGCAGTTCGGCCGACGCGCGCCGCTGGGCGTCCGCGTGGGCCCGGCGGCGCAGGAGGTGGAGCGCGACGACCGGTGCGGTGTCGGCGAACGCGGCGGCGCGCTCGTCGGACACCGGGCCACGCACGACCGCCCACATCGAGCCGAGCAGTTCGCCGCCCATCCGGATCGGCACGATGAGCCGGGGCAGCGTGCCATCCCGTTGCGCGGGAACGAAAATCGTCTGGCGACCGCGGGACAGTTCGCGGAAGACACCGCGGGAGCGGAACTTCGCGAGCACGTCGTCGGGGATCCGGCGGCCCATGATGGTGGACACGCGGGCCGGGTCGGTGATGTCCTGGCGCGCCGAGTAGGCGAGCACGCGTGAGTTGGTGTCCTCGATGGTCACCGGGGCGTCGACGACCGCGGCGACGGCGATCGCGAGCCGGAACAGGTCACCGGAGCCGGGATCGCCTTCGAGGGACTCGGGTTCCTCGGCCGCCGCGTCCAGCACGGTGCGCAGCAGCCACACCAGCTGCGCCCAGGCGGTGGCCGCGCGAACCTCGATGAGCGCGATTCCCGCCGCCTTCGCCGCCCGCCGCACCTGCGGTTTGCGGGCGACCGGAGGTTTCAGCAGCACCGCGGCGGCCCCGGCGGCGGCACTGTGGTCGATCAGCTCGACCGCCGCGTCCGGATCGCCGGTGGCGACACCGAGGACCAGATCGCCCGCCGCGAGCTGGGCGGATGCTCCCGGCTCGGCGATGACCACGTCCGCGACGGCCGGGCAGGGGTCGGGTAGCTGGACCGCGTGCAGCAACGTCGGCCCCACCCGGTCGACCACGCTGCGGACGGACACCACCTCCGCAGGATACGGCTCGGTGGTGGGCCGAGCCATCGCCAAGCCGCGGCGGCCACGGCTGGTCCCGGCGGGGGACGAGCCGTGGCCGCACGCGACCCCCTACCGGCTCAGCACCCGGGCCAGGACGTCCCACAGGGTGCCGGCCGGGTCGGCGGCGCCGTCGGGGCACCGCCACGCCACGATCCCGTCCGGGCGGACCAGGGTGGCGCCACCGTCGCCCAAGCCGAACCGGCCGCGGAACAGCGGGTCGTCGATTTCCTGGTACTCCAGGGCGATCCCGGTCTCCGCCCGCACCTGCGAGACCGCGTCGCGCCAGCCGCCAGGGCTGAACAGGACCCAGCTGTGCCCGAGGAAGTCCCACGTGGACCCCGTTCCGACGGGCACGTGCGGGGCGCGGAACCCGGGTCGCCCGGACGGCTCCACCGGGTTCTCCACGACGTCGTCGTCCTCGGCCAGCACGGCGCCGGAGCGGTAGCGGAAACCGAGCGTCAGCGCGACCTGGTCGACCGGCTCGGCCAGTCCGGTCAGATCGAGGTCCGGCACCAACCGCTCCTTGGCGTTGTGCAGTGACGTGTTCACCACCATCTCCGCGATCGGCTTGCGTTCGGCCTCGTAGCTGTCCAGCAGGCCGGGCCCGGCGTCGCCGCGGAGCACGGCTGCCAGCTTCCACGCGATGTCGTGCCCGTCGCCCACGGCGGTGTTCCCGCCCATCCCGCCGGTCGGCGGGGTGACCTTCGCGGCGTCACCCACCAGGAACACGCGTCCGGCGGCGAACCGGTCGGCGATCCGCGCCGCCATCTCCCACATGCCCGTCCACTGGATCTTCGGCTCCAGATCCGGCAGATCGGTCGCCGCCCGGATCAACTGGACCAGCCGCTCCTCCGGGAGAGCGTCCACGCCCTCCGGCACGTCCACCGAGCACACGTACCGCCCCGGGATGTCGGTGTTGACCAGCGCCCCGGTGAACTCCGGCCCCTGCAGGTAGAACAGGTCCGTCACCCCGGGCAGCAGCCGGTCACCCAGATCGGCGTCGAACACGATCCCGATCGACCGCGAGATCGTGCCGACGCCGGAAGTCCCGATCCCGAGCGCCTCCCGGATCCGCCCCCGCCCGCCGTCCGCGGCCACCAGGTACGACGCCCGCACGCTGGTCTCCTCGCCGCTGTCCCGCGAGCGCAGCACCGCGGTCACCCCGTCGTCGTCCTGCGAGAACGACACCAGCTCGGTGGAGAACCGCACCTGCGCGCCCGCCTCGCGCGCCCGCTCCAGCAGGATCGGCTCGACCACGTCCTGTCCCGCCATGCCCCACGGCGCCGCGGTCGCCGCGCTCAGGTCGAACTCGTCGAGATCATCGACGATCCGGTGGAACACCGTTCCGTTCAGGCTGGACGCCACCGTGATCCGCAACCCCCGCGAAGCCCGCTCGCTGACGCCGAGCACCTTCTGGTCGATCCCGGCGAACCGGTACAGCTCCATCGTCCGTGGCGTCTGCCCGGACGCCCGCGGGTGCAGCGACGTGCCCGGGTGTCGCTCCACCGTCAGCACGTTCACGCCTTCGAGCGCCAGGAACATGCTCGCGGACAGGCCACCCAGCCCGGCCCCCACGACCAGGACGTCGACTCGTTCCATGGTTCCTCCTTCACTGTGAATATCCCCGTGGAAAAAGTATCTCAGCAACTAAGAGATTTGTCAAACGAGAGGAATCCACACCGTGGAACCCGTTGGGCGCCCTGGCCGGGTCTGGCTAGCTTCGATCGCGGCGCCCCTGATCAGCCCACGCACCAAGGAGAACGACGATGACCGAGTCGCAGGCCTGGTCCTTCGAGACCAAGCAGATCCACGCCGGCGCGAGCCCCGATCCGGCCACCGGCGCGCGAGCGACCCCGATCTACCAGACCACGTCGTACGTCTTCCGGGACAGCCAGCACGGCGCCGACCTGTTCAGCCTCGCCGAGCCCGGCAACATCTACACGCGCATCATGAACCCGACCCAGGACGTGCTGGAGCAGCGCGTCGCGGCGCTCGAGGGCGGCGTGGCGGCGCTGGCGTTCGCGTCGGGTTCCGCGGCCACCACGGCGGCGATCCTGAACGTCGCCAACGCGGGCGACCACATCGTGTCCGGAGCGAAGCTCTACGGCGGCACCTACAACCTCTTCCGCTACACGCTGCCGAAGCTGGGCGTCGAGGTTTCGTTCGTCGAGCAGCAGGACGACCCGGAGCAGTGGCGGGCCGCCGTCCGCCCGAACACCAAGGCCTTCTTCGGCGAGACGCTCGCCAACCCGGGCAGCGACGTCCTGGACATCCGGACGATCGCGGACCTGGCGCACGAGGTGGGCGTGCCGCTGATCGTCGACAACACCATCCCGACGCCGTACCTGCTGCGCCCGATCGAGCACGGCGCCGACGTCGTCGTGCACTCCGCGACCAAGTACCTCGGCGGCCACGGCACCACCGTCGCCGGCGTGCTCGTCGACGGCGGCACCTTCGACTTCGGCGCGCACCCCGAGCGCTTCCCCGGCTTCACCGAGCCGGACCCCAGCTACCACGGCCTCAAGTACTGGGAGGCCCTCGGGCCCGGCGCGTACGCGGCGAAGGCCCGCGTCCAGCTCCTGCGCGACACCGGCGCGGCCATCGCGCCGCTCAACAGCTTCCTGATCCTGCAGGGCATCGAAACGCTGTCGCTGCGCGTGGAGCGGCACGTCGGCAACGCCAAGGCCCTGGCCGAGTGGCTGGAGCAGCGCGACGAGGTCGAGCGCGTCTACTACGCGAGCCTGCCGTCCAGCCCGCACTACCGCCTGGCGCAGAAGTACCTGCCGCGGGGCGCCGGGGCGGTGCTGTCGTTCGAGCTGCGCGGCGGTGTCGAGGCGGGCCGGAAGTTCGTCGACGGCACCGAGCTGCACAGCCAGCTGGTTAACATCGGTGACGTGCGCAGCCTCATCGTCCACCCCGCCAGCACCACCCACAGCCAGCTCACCCCCGAGGAGCAGCTCGCCAGCGGCGTCACGCCGGGCCTGGTGCGGCTGGCCGTCGGGCTGGAGGGCGTGGAGGACCTCAAGGCCGACCTGGAGGCCGGGTTCCGGGCGGCCAAGGCGGCCCTGTGACGGATCCGTCCACTGTGGATCTCCCGCCGGCGACCGGTGCGTGGCGGGAGGGGGATCCACCGGGACGGCGGCAGTGGGCCGCCGGTCGACAGCTGCGGCTGGACGCCGGCGGCACGCTGCCGGAGTACCGGATCGCGTACGAGACGTGGGGACGGCTGAACTCCGACGGCTCCAACGCGGTCCTGATCGCGCACGCCCTCACCGGGGACAGTCACGCCGCCGGTGCGGCGGAGCCGGGCCACCCCACGCCCGGCTGGTGGGACGGCCTGATCGGGCCGGGCCGCGCGCTGGACACCGACGAGCTGTTCGTCGTCGTGCCCAACGTGCTCGGCGGCTGCCAGGGCTCGACCGGACCGTCGTCGCCCGATCCGGACGGGCGGACGTGGGGCAGCCGGTTCCCGCGGATCACGATCCGCGACCAGGTCCGGGCCGAGGCCGTGGTGGCCGATCAGCTCGGCGTGGAGCGGTGGGCGGCGGTGCTCGGCGGGTCGATGGGCGGGATGCGGGCGCTGGAGTGGGCGGCGACGTTCCCGGCGCGGGTCGCGGCGCAGCAGGTGCTGGCGGCGCCGGCCGCGTCCTCGGCCGAGCAGATCGCCTGGGCCGCGCCGCAGCTGCACGCGATCACGGCGGACCCGGGCTGGCGCGGCGGCGACTACCACGACGCGCCACCGGGCGAGGGGCCGCACCGCGGGCTGGGCGTGGCGCGGCGGATCGCGCACGTGACCTACCGCAGCTCGCTCGAACTGGACCAGCGGTTCGGCCGGCTGCCGCAGGGCGCCGAGGACCCGCTGGGCGACGGCCGGTACGCGGTCGAGTCCTACCTGGACCACCACGCGGACAAGCTGGTGCGCCGCTTCGACGCCGCGTCCTACGTGCTGCTCACCCGGTCGATGAACACGCACGACGTGGGCCGCGACCGCGGTGGGATCGGCGCCGCGCTGTCCCGGGTGACCGCGCGCAGCGTGATCGCGGGCGTCGATTCCGACCGCCTCTACCCGATGCGGCAGGCGCACGAGCTGGCGGCGGGCATCCCGGGCGCGGGGGAAGCGGCCGAGATCACCTCGCCGTACGGGCACGACTCGTTCCTGATCGAGACGGCCCAGGTGGCGGCGCTGGTGAAGGCGCTGCTGCACTGACTGCGGTCCGGCTGCGCCGGAACTCGCTCGGATTGACGCCCCGGACCCGTTTGAACGCCGCGCTGAACCCGAAGGGGTCGGCGTAGCCGACGGAGCGGGCGATCTCGCCGATGGTCGCCGCCTCCCGCGCCACCAGCCGGTCCGCCGCGAGTGTCATGCGCCAGCGGGTCAGGTAGGTCAGCGGCGGTTCGCCCACCAGGCCGGCGAACCGCTTGGCCAGGGTCGACCGCGACACGCCGGTGCGCTCCGCCAGCGCGGCGACCGTCCACGGCGCCGCGGGCTGGGCGTGCAGCAGGCGCAGCGCGCGGCCGACCACCGGATCGCGCTGGGCGGCCCACCACGCCGGGGGCTCGCCGCCGGGCCGGTCGAACCACTCGCGCAGCGTGCAGACCAGCAGCCAGTCCAGCAGCCGGTCGAGCGCGGCCTGCTGGCCCGGCGCGTCGACGGCGACCTCGGCGGCGAGGTGGTCCAGCACGGGGTCGGCGGTGTCCCCGGCATCGCCCACGCGCAGCACGACGGGCAGCGCGTCCAGCAACCGGCGGCTGATCTCGCCGCGGACCGGGTAGGCGCCGACGATCAGCGTCGTCGCGCCGTCGCCGTGGTCGTGCCAGCCGCGCCGGTACCGGGTCCCGCCCTGCTCGGGCGTCGCGCAGAACTCGCCGCACGCGACCGGTTCGGCCCGGGTGCCCGGCTCGTCGACGAAGGTGAAGGTCCCGGGCCCGCGCACGATGATCGTCTCGCGGGCGCGCAGGCGCTCGGGCCGGTGGTGTTCCGGCACGATCCAGCCCTCCCCGGTGAGCACGGTGCACAGGGTGAGCGGCGCGCCGTCCACGAAGTGCAGGTTCCAGGGCGGGGACAGGGTCGTGCTGCCGAACAGCGAGCCGTGGGCGCGCACCCCGCGGATCAGATCGCTGAACACGTCCACGCCGACGAGGTTAGACGATCACACAGGTGATCCGGCCTCTCAGCCATGTGCTCGTCCGGTCCCGCGGTGTTCACTCGAGATCATGAGCGACGCTTCGCTGACCCCCGACGACCTCGAGTTCCTCCGCCGTCCCCTGCACGGGTTCCTGACCGTGGCCGCGGGCCCGGTCCCGCCGCAGCCGCGGCCCGTGTGGTTCGAGGCCACCGAGGACGGCACGATCCAGCTGTTCACCACCCCGGACTCACCCAAGATGCGGCAGCTGCGCCGCGATCCGCGCGCCTCGATCGTGGTCGCCGCGCCGGTCGGTGAACGCGAGCGCTGGGTGTCGGTCGCCGGCCGGGTCACGGTGGAACCGGACGGCGCGGGGGAGCTGAGCGCCCGCCTGGCCGCCCGCTACTGGGACCTCGGCGACCCGGCCCGCGCCGCGGACCTCGCCGGGATCACGGCCGAGGACATGGTCCGCCTCGTCATCCACCCGGAGACCGTGCGCCGCTACCACTACTGACGGATCAGGTCAGCGCCTCGGAGATCCACTCGGTGACCGGGAGGTCCCGGTCCAGGCATTCCGCCGACAGCCGCACCGTCCAGCGCAGCGCCTGCAGCGTCAGGCTGTCCACCTCCGCGCGGTTGGCGCTGGCCAGCGCGATCTCCACCTGTTCCGCGGCCGCTTCGGCGTTGCCGTGCACCTCCGCCAGCAGCGTGCGGACCGCGGTGCGCACCGGCGGGTCGGCCTGGTCGATCGAGACCTCTTCGCCGGACTCGTCGAACACCTGGACCTTCACCGGGGCGCTGCCGCCGTCACCGAGCGTGCTCACCATCGTGCTGCACTCCTCGAACAGGAGCAGCATCAGCTCGCGCGTCTCGTCCCGGCTCGACGGGGCCACCTCGTCGAGCGCGTCGTCGTCGCGGCCGAGCTGCATCGCGACGAGGGCGCGCTGCGCCCGCGAGATCAGCTGCTGCCGGTCGGAGGTCACGGGATCTATCAAAGCCGGGGAAAGGCGTTCAACGGTAGTGGGAAAAACGAGTGACGTGGTGATCACGCCGCGGCCTGCAGCGCGCCGAGGGCGAGGCGCCGCAGCAGGACGGCCAGTTCGTCGTCGTCCAGATGGCGGTTGTACGGCGTCGAGTTGATCAACCCGAACACGGCGTGTGCTGCCGAGCGCGCCTGGCGTTCCCCCACTCCGGGGACGGCGTCGCGAATGACCTTCACCCATATCTCTACGTAACGACGCTGCAGGGCCCGCACCTGTTTGCGGTCGGCGTCGGTGAGGTTGGCGAGGTTGCGTTCCTGGACCGTGATCAGCGACGGGTGCGTGAGCGCGAAGTCGACGTGGAACTCGACCAGCTCCGCCAGCGCCTGCTCCGGATCGGCGGTCGCGTCCACGCGCGCGGTGCCGCCGTCCAGCAGGTAGTGGCTGATCGAGTTCAGCATCTCCCCGAGCATCGCGTCCTTGCTGCGGAAGTGCCGGTACAGGGCGGGGCCGGAGATGCCGACGGCCGCGCCGATGTCGTCGATGCCGACGCCGTGGAAACCGTGCCGGGCGAACAGCTCCGCGGCCGCGCTCAGGATCTCCTCGCGGCGGGTGGCCTTCTCGCCGGTGACCAGCGGCGTGGGACTCGTCGACACGTGAACATCTTATCGAGTCAGGTTAGCGAGCGCTAACGTCCGCCCGTCGTCACCTGTTGGTAGCCGAAATGCCTACTAAAAGGGGCTCCCTTGTGAGCAATGCACCTGGTAATCGTTCATTGAGTTGATTGCTCACGGAAGGTGGTCCCCGCTGTGCTGAGATCGCTTGCAACCACCGTCGTCGCGGCCCTCGCCGCGATCGGCCTGACCTCAGGGGTGGCCGGCGCGGCCACTCTCGACTACGTCGCGCTCGGCGACTCCTACTCCTCCGGGGTGGGCGCCGGGAACTACCTGGACTCGTCCAGCTGCAAGCGCAGCTCGAACGCCTACCCCGCGCTGTACGCCGGGCAGACCTCGGCGTCGCTGGACTTCCGGGCCTGTTCCGGCGCGAAGACCTCGGACGTGCTGAACAACCAGGTCAGCGCGCTGTCGGAGTCGACCGACCTGGTGACGATCAGCGTCGGCGGCAACGACGCCGGCTTCGCGGGTGTCATGCAGGACTGCATCCTCGGCGGCGATTCCGGCTGCAAGACGGCGATCGACAACGCGAAGGCGTTCGTCAACGGCACCCTGCCCGGGCTGCTGGAGAAGACCTACGGGGAGATCCGGTCCCGCGCCCCCGAGGCGACGGTGGTCGTGCTCGGGTACCCGCACTTCTACCAGATCGGCGGGTCCTGCTCGGTCGGGCTGTCCGACACTTCCCGCGGGTACATCAACAGCGGGGCCGACGCGCTGGATTCGGTGATCCAGAAGGAGGCGTCGGAGGCCGGTTTCACCTTCGCGGACGTGCGCCCGGCGTTCACCGGGCACGAGATCTGCTCCGGAGCCGCCTGGCTGCACAGCCTGACCTACCCGATCGACGAGTCCTACCACCCGACGGCGACCGGGCAGGCGCAGGGCTACTACCCCTCGCTGGTGGCGGCGCTGGGCTGAGCTGGGCAGGGGTGGCGCGGCCGCCCCTGCCGCGCGCTCAGGCGTGCAGCGCGGGCCGGTAGATCAGCTCCTGGATGTGGCCGTCGAGCGTCCGGCTCTCGAGCAGCTCCAGGTCGAAGTCGGCCCCGCCCGCGAAGATCGGGTCCAGCCCGGTCTTCGCGGTGATCACCGGGAAGAGCGTCACGTGGACGCGGTCGACCAGGCCGGCGGCCATCAGCGCGCGGTTCAGCGAGAGGCTGCCGTGCGAGCGCAACGGCACCTCCGACTCCTCCTTGAGCCGCCTGATGACGTCGACGGCGTCGCCGCTCACCACGCTCGCGTCCGGCCAGTCGAGCGGTTCCCGCAGCGTGGACGACACGATGGTCGCCGGCAGGTTCCGCATCCGGGTCACCCACGGGTCGCGGACGTCGGAATCCTCGGTGCTCTCGGCCAGCATCTGCGTGAACACCCGGTACGTGTTCGCGCCGAAGACGATCCGCGGTTCCTCCTCGTACAGGGCGAGACGGCGTTCCAGCAGCTCGGGACCCTGTTTGCCCCAGTAGCCGGTCCAGTCGCCACCGGCCGCGCCGAAGCCGTCGAGGCTGGTGAAGACGTCGAATGTGTAGGTCGCGGTCATGGTGTCCTCCTCGTCTCTCACTGCCACGTCGGACGAGCTCACCACGATTCGACACCCTCGTGTTCCCGAACCTGGACATCGCACGTTAGTAGTGGTTAACATCGACCCGAACGTTAACGACTACTAACCAGGTTCGGCGTCGGATGAGGAGGGTCATGGACTTCCCGGTGCTCGGCACCTCGGCGGACCCGCGAAGTGAGCAGTACGCCCGTAACGCGACCGCCCACGCGGAGCTCGTCGAGGATCTGCGCAAGCGCTTGGCGACCGCTCGGACGGGTGGCCCCGAGAAGGCGCGTGCCCGGCATGTGGAACGCGGCAAGCTCCTGCCGCGGGACCGCGTGGACGCCCTCCTCGACCCGGGCTCGCCGTTCCTCGAGCTGTCGCCGCTGGCCGCGAACGGGCTCTACGACGACGAGGCCCCCGCCGCCGGCATCATCACCGGCATCGGGCGGGTCTCCGGCCGCGAGTGCGTCATCGTCGCCAACGACGCGACCGTCAAGGGCGGCACGTACTACCCGATGACGGTCAAGAAGCACCTCCGCGCGCAGGAGGTCGCCCTGCACAACAACCTGCCGTGCATCTACCTGGTCGACTCCGGCGGCGCCTTCCTGCCCAAGCAGGACGACGTGTTCCCGGACCGCGAGCACTTCGGCCGCATCTTCTACAACCAGGCGACCATGTCCGCGCGCGGCATCCCGCAGATCGCGGCCGTCCTCGGTTCCTGCACCGCCGGTGGCGCGTACGTCCCGGCGATGAGCGACGAGGCCGTCATCGTCCGCAACCAGGGCACGATCTTCCTCGGCGGCCCGCCGCTGGTGAAGGCCGCGACCGGCGAGGTCGTCACGGCCGAGGAACTGGGCGGCGGCGACGTGCACGCCCGCCAGTCCGGCGTCACCGACCACCTCGCCAACGACGACGCGCACGCCCTGTCGATCGTCCGGAACATCGTGGCCACGCTCGGCCCGCGCAGCCCGCGCCCGTGGGAGACCCGCCAGGTCGAGGCCCCCGCGGTCGACCCGCTGCAGCTCTACGGCGTGGTGCCCACCGACTCGCGCACCCCCTACGACGTGCGTGAGGTCATCGGGCGCGTCGTCGACGGCAGCCGCTTCGCCGAGTTCAAGAAGGAGTACGGCGCCACCCTGGTCACCGGCTTCGCGCACATCCACGGCCACCCGGTCGGCATCATCGCCAACAACGGCGTGCTGTTCGCCGAGTCGGCCATGAAGGGCGCGCACTTCATCGAGCTGTGCGACAAGCGCTCGATCCCGCTGGTCTTCCTGCAGAACATCAGCGGTTTCATGGTCGGCCGCGACTACGAGGCGGGCGGCATCGCCAAGCACGGCGCCAAGATGGTCACCGCCGTGGCGTGCGCCCGCGTGCCCAAGTTCACCGTGATCATCGGCGGCTCGTTCGGGGCGGGCAACTACTCGATGTGCGGGCGGGCGTACTCGCCCCGCTTCCTGTGGATGTGGCCGAACGCGCGGATCTCCGTGATGGGCGGCGAGCAGGCCGCGTCGGTGCTGGCGACCGTCCGCCGCGACTCGACCGAGGGCCGCGGCGGCGAGTGGCCCGCCGAGGAGGAAGAGGCGTTCAAGGAACCCATCCGCCGCCAGTACGAGGAGCAGGGCAGCCCCTACTACTCGACCGCGCGGCTGTGGGACGACGGCGTGATCGACCCGGCGGACACCCGCATGGTGCTCGGGCTCGCGTTGTCGGTCGCGGCGAACGCGCCGCTGGAACCGGTCAGCTACGGCGTCTTCCGGATGTGAGGGGCATGTTCGACACAGTCCTCATCGCCAACCGCGGCGAGATCGCGGTTCGCGTCATCAGCACCCTGCGGCGCCTGGGCATCCGCTCGGTCGCGGTCTACAGCGACGCCGACGCGGACGCGCGGCACGTGCACGAGGCCGACACCGCGATCCGCATCGGCCCGGCCGAGGCGGCCCGCAGCTACCTGTCCATTCCGGACATCGTCCGGGCCGCGGTGGATTCCGGCGCGCAGGCCGTCCACCCGGGTTACGGCTTCCTGTCGGAGAACGCCGAGTTCGCCGCCGCGTGCGAGAAGGCCGGGCTGGTCTTCATCGGACCGCCGGCTGGCGCGATCGACGCGATGGGCGACAAGATCCGGGCCAAGGCCACGGTGTCCGCCGCCGGCGTCCCGGTCGTCCCCGGCCTGTCCGATGTGGACGACTTCGCGAAGGCCGCCGACGAGGTCGGCTACCCGTTGCTGCTCAAGCCGTCCGCGGGCGGTGGCGGCAAGGGCATGCGGCTGGTCACCGAGCCCGGTGAGCTGGAAGCGGCGGTCGAGTCCGCCCAGCGCGAGGCCCGCGCCGCGTTCGGGGACGACCGGCTGCTGCTGGAACGGTTCGTCACCACGCCCCGGCACATCGAGATCCAGGTGCTGGCCGACACCCACGGCACGGTCCTGCACCTCGGTGAGCGCGAGTGCAGCCTGCAGCGGCGGCACCAGAAGATCGTCGAGGAGGCGCCGTCGGTGCTGCTCGACGAGGAGACCCGGGCCCGCATGGGCGCCGCCGCCGTCGAAGCTGCCCGCTCGGTCGGCTACGTGGGCGCGGGCACCGTCGAGTTCATCGTCTCCGCCCGCAAGCCGGACGAGTTCTTCTTCATGGAGATGAACACCCGCCTGCAGGTCGAGCACCCGGTGACGGAGATGGTGACCGGCCTCGACCTGGTCGAATGGCAGGTGCGCGTCGCCGCGGGCGAGCCGCTGTCCCTGACCCAGGACGACATCCGGCTGAACGGGCACGCCGTCGAGGCCCGCGTCTACGCCGAGGACCCGGCACGCGGGTTCGTGCCGACCGGCGGGACGGGGCGGGCGCTGGACGAGCCGCGTGGGCAGGGTGTCCGCGTCGACTCCTCGCTCACCGAGGGCTCCGTGGTCGGCTCGAACTACGACCCGATGCTCGCCAAGGTGATCGCGTGGGGCCCGGACCGGGCGTCGGCGCTGCACCGGCTGGACCGGGCGCTGGCCGGGACGTCCGTGCTGGGGGTGCCGACCAACGTGACGTTCCTGCGGGCCCTGCTCGCCGACCCCGACGTGCAGGCGGGGCGGCTGGACACCGGTCTCGTCGAGCGGCGGCTGGACGAGCTGGTCGAGTCCGTGGTGCCGGAGGAGTTCTTCGTCGCCGCCGCGATGGACCGGCTGCTCGGGCTGGTGCCCGCGGACAGCTCCGACCCCTGGTCGGTGCCCAGCGGCTGGCGGCTGGGCGGCCCGGGCGGCGTCACGTTCCGGCTGCGCGCCGGGGACGCCGAAGCGCTCGTCACGATCGAGGGCGCACCGGACGCCGCACGGGTCACTGTGGACGGCGGCGTGCCGGTCGCGGTTTCCGCGCGGCGCACCGGAAACCGGCTCGAAGTGCACTACGACGGCGAGTTCCGCCGGTACCTGCGTGCCGACGCGCCGCGGGACCGCGTGTGGCTCGGCCGCGACGGGCACGGTGTGGTCGTCGGTGAGCGGCCCAACCTGCTCGCCACGCACGGCGACGCGAGCGAGGCCGGCCCGGTGGTCAGCCCGATGCCCGGCACGGTGCTGGTGGTCAAGGTCGCGCAGGGCGACGTGGTGAGCGCGGGCGCGCCGCTGCTGGTCGTCGAGGCGATGAAGATGGAACACACGCTGGTCGCCCCCGTGGACGGCGTGGTCTCCGAACTCCGCGTCCAGGTGGGCCAGCAGGTGGCCCTCGACGAGACGCTCGCGGTCGTCAAGGAGCAGAAATGATCGACTTCCGGCTCGGTGAAGAGTACGAGGCGCTGCGCAAGAGCGTGCACGACTTCGCGCAGAAGGAGGTCGCGCCCGTCATCGGCGGCTTCTACGAGCGCGAGGAGTTCCCGTACGAGATCGTGCGGGGCATGGCGCGGATGGGCCTGTTCGGGCTGCCGTTCCCGGAGGAGTACGGCGGCATGGGCGGCGACTACTTCGCGCTGTGCCTGGCGCTGGAGGAGCTGGCCCGGGTGGACTCGTCGGTGGCGATCACGCTCGAGGCGGGCGTGTCGCTGGGTGCGATGCCGCTGTTCCGGTTCGGCTCCGCGGACCAGAAGGAGAAGTGGCTGCCGTCGCTGTGTTCGGGGGAGGCGCTGGGCGCGTTCGGCCTGACCGAGCCCGGTGGTGGTTCCGACGCCGGCGCGACCCGCACCACCGCGAAGCTGGACGGCGACGAGTGGGTGATCAACGGCAGCAAGTCGTTCATCACCAACTCCGGCACCGACATCACCCGGCTCGTCACCGTCACCGCGGTGACCGGCGAAAAGCCGGGTGGTGGCAAGGAGATCTCGACGATCATCGTCCCGTCCGGCATGCCCGGGTTCACGGTGGCGCCGAAGTACTCGAAGGTCGGCTGGAACGCCTCGGACACCCACGAGCTGTCCTTCACCGACTGCCGGGTGCCCGCCGAGAACCTGCTCGGCGAGCGCGGCCGCGGGTACGCCCAGTTCCTGTCCATCCTGGACGAGGGCCGGGTGGCGATCGCCGCGCTGAGCGTCGGGCTCGCGCAGGGCTGCGTCGACGAGTGCCTGCGTTACGCCGGGGAGCGGGAGGCGTTCGGCCACCGCATCGGCGAGTACCAGGCGATCCAGTTCAAGATCGCCGACATGGAGGTCCGCGCGCACACCGCCCGGCTGGCCTACTACGCGGCCGCCTCGAAGATGCTGCGTGGCGAGCCGTTCAAGAAGGAGGCCTCGATCGCGAAGCTGGTCGCTTCGAACGCGGCGATGGACAACGCCCGCGACGCGACGCAGATCTTCGGCGGCTACGGGTTCATGAACGAGTTCCCGGTCGGCCGGTTCTACCGGGACGCGAAGATCCTCGAGGTGGGGGAGGGCACCAGCGAGGTGCAGCGCATGCTCATCGCCCGTGAGCTGGGACTTCGCTGAATCCGGTGAACTGAGGCAACCTGCCGCGCCCCCCGCGCGTGTACCCCCCGGACGAGCCGGGACGGCTGGGGTTCAGGGGGGCGCGGTGGACGAGGATTTCGCGGAGTTCGTGCGGGTGGCGTTGCCCGGGCTGCTCCGCTACGGGCACCTGCTCACCGGCAACCCCCACGACGCCGCCGACCTGGTGCAGATCGTCCTGGAGAAGATCGGCGTCCGCTGGGGGACGTTGCGCGGTGCGGAGAGCCCGCTGCCCTACGTGAAGCGCGCCATGGCGAACACGCACGTCAGCCGGTGGCGCAGCAGGCGGCGGGAGAGCCTGGTGGCCGACATCCCGGAACCGCCCCCCTGCACCCCGCCCGACCGGCTCGAGAACGAGCCGTTGTGGCAGGCGCTCGCGGCCTTGCCGCCGCGGCAGCGGACCGTCGTCGTGCTCCGGTACTACGAGGGGTTGTCCGAAGCCGAGATCGCGGCCGCGATGCGGATCAGCCCCGGGACGGTGAAGAGCCAGGCCAGCAAGGCGCTGGCCAGCCTGCGGGGAAAGTTGGGGACCCTGGTGGGGGCGGGTGACGAGTGGTGAACCTCGAGGACGAACTGAGCCGGCTGTTCTCCGACGAGCGCCTCGACGTGCCCGTCCGGCCCGGCGCGGAGCTGCTGGTGGTGGCCGGCGCCCGGCGGCGGCGGTACCGGCGCAACGCGGCGGTGGCGACCGGCGGCGCGCTGACGATGGTCGCGCTCATCGCGGTGGGCATCACGCTGTCCGGCATCGGCGGGGGCCGGACGGACACACTGCCCGCGACGAACCTGCCGGTGACCACCATCGCGTCGACGCCCGGTCCGGAGTCCGGCGCGCCGCTGCCGCCGACCAGTTCCAGCGCGCCGCCGCAATCGTCGTCGACGGGGGTGACGAGCGTGCCGAGCGTGCCGGGTTCGCACAGCGCCTCTCGCAGCACGCCCCGGAGTTCGAGCGTGCCGGCGGGCCCGGCGCAGCGCCCGGGCTCCACCGACCCGACGATCGGCCCCAGTGGCTGGGGCCGCCTGGCGCTGGGGATGAGCGAGGCGGACGCGGTGGCGTCGGACGAGTTCGACATGACGGAGGGCTACTCGGGCAGCCCGTGCCACCGGTACTGGCTGAAGGGCGGCGGCTCCCCGGTCGACATATCGCCCACCTACGGGGTGGCCCGCATCTCGGCGAAGCCCGGGGTGACCACCCCGGAGGGAGTCGGAGTCGGCTCGACGGACGCCGAGGTGATGGCGGCGTACCCCAACGCCACGACGGCCAACTACCTCATCACGGCACCGGTGCCGGGCAACCCGGACGCGGTGTACCTGTTCAACACGGACCCGTCGCAGAAGATCTTCAGCCTGCGGCTGGAACTGGCGAGCCACCACTGCTGAACCGCAACCCGGCCACGGAAGCGGGCCGACTACGCCCCAGACCTCCCCCGCCCCCGATCCACAGCCGATCTTTGGTCGCCGACCAGGCGTGTCAAGGTACTCTTTCCCGCCTTGACACGCCTGCTCGGCGACCGAAACACAATCCGGAATCGGGGGCGGGGGAGGTCGGCACCCAAGGCGACCACCTGGCGCTGGCCGCGTGACCGTTATAACTATACCGAGGTGGGAAGTGGTCGAACTGAACAGCCGTAGCGAGCCGCCCGTGCGTCCGGACGGTGCCGTGATGGAGATCCGCGAGTCCGGTCCGGACGATCTGGCCGCCGTCCTGGGGCTGTTCGACGCGGCCGTCGCGTGGCTCGTCGCCCGGGGCAGTGCTGACCAGTGGGGCACCGAACCCTGGTCGGCGGACCCGGCGAAGGTCGAGCGGGTCCGCACCATGTTGCGCGAGGGCCGCCCGTTCCTGGCCACTTCGGACGGTGCCCCGGTCGGCGCCCTGATCCTCGACCACCCGCTGCCGTACACGCCGCCGGTCGACGAGCCCGAGGTGTACGTGACGCTGCTGCTGGCCTCCCGCGAGCACCGCGGCGTGGGCGCCCGGCTGCTGGAGTTCGCCCGCCAGGACGCCCGTGCCCGCGGCATCGGCCTGCTGCGCGTGGACTGCTGGGCCGGCGGTGACGGCAAGCTCGTCCGCTACTACGAGAGCCAGGGGTTCACCCCGACGGAGCGGGTGCGCGTGCGCGACGACGTGTGGGTGCAGATCTTCGAACAGCGAGTGTGACACCTCTGGTGCGAATGTCAGTTACCGGGCAGTATGTCCGCCATGGCAACGTTGCACGGCAAGGTCATCGTGATCACCGGAGGCGCGCAGGGGATCGGCGCCACCACGGCCGCCGCCCTGGTGCGGCTGGGCGCGAAGGTCGCGATCGGCGACCTCGACCCGGTCCTCGCCGAGAAGACCGCCGGTGAGCTGGGCGGCGACACGATCGCCCTGCCACTGGACGTCACCGACCACCGCGGCTTCACCGAGTTCCTGGACGAGGTCGAACGCCGTCTCGGGCCGATCGACGTGCTGATCAACAATGCCGGCGTCATGCTGCTGTCGCCCCTGGCCGACGAGGACGACGTGGCGACCGCGAAGCAGCTCGACGTCAACCTGCACGCGGTCATCCACGGCACCCGCGAGGCGATCCGCCGCATGCGGCCGCGCGGTCGCGGCCACATCGTCAACGTCGCCTCCATGGCGGGCAAGGCCGGCTTCCCGGGCGCGGCGACCTACTGCGCCACCAAGCACGCCGTCGTCGGGCTGTCCGAGGCGGTGCGGCAGGAGCTGCGTGGGTCCGGGGTGGACATTTCGTGCGTGATGCCCGCGGTCGTGCGCACCCACCTCGCCGACGGGTTGCCGGAGACGAAGCTCTTCCCGTCGCTGCGGCCGGAGGACGTCGCCAAGGCGATCGTGACGACGCTGCACAAGCCGCGGTTCGACGTGTTCGTGCCGAAGTCGCTGGACGTCACCGGCCGGGTGAGCCGGCTGCTGCCGCGCGCGGTCGCGGAGTGGTTCATGCGCGCGATCGGCGCCGACAAGGTCTTCACGCAGGCGCACGCGGGCGCGCGGGCGGAGTACGAGGCGAGGGTGCGGCGACCGTGAAGTACCGTCGGTCCGGGAGAAGGATCCGCGGCGTGAACGGAGTTTCGAGGTAGATGGTGGTACCCGCAGTGACCGCGATGGCGGCCAACGCGCTCGGCGTCCTGCGCGGCGGTCTCGCCGATCTGCGGCCGGTGCCGCGCGTGCTGGTCGACCAGGGCCCGAACCGGTCGCTGTACCGGATGACGCCGTCGCCGGAGGGTGATCCGGTGCTGCTCGTGCCGCCGCTGGCCGCCCCGGCGCTGTGCTTCGACCTGCGGCGCGGCTGCAGCGTCGCCGAGCACCTCGTCGAGCGGGGCCGCCGCACCTACCTCGTGGACTACGGCACGGTCGCGTTCTCCGACCGGCGGCTGGGCATCGAGCACTGGATCGACGAGGTGCTGCCGCGTGCCATCCGCAAGGTCAGCGAGGACTCCGGCGGGCGCGGCGTGCACCTGGTCGCGTGGTGCCTGGGCGGGCTGTTCTCCCTGCTGACCACGGCGGACCGGCCCGACCTGCCGGTGCGGTCGATCACCACGGTGGCTTCGCCGGTCGACTTCACCGCCATCCCGCTGGTCGCGCCGTTCCGGCCGCTGGTGGACCTCACCGGCGGCTACCTGCTCACCCCGCTGTACCGGATGCTCGGCGGCGCACCGTCCTATGTGGTCGAGCGGGTGTTCTGGGCGACGGGCATCAACAAGCAGCTGACGAAGCCGCTGGCGATCCTGCAGAACCTCGGCGACCGGGACTACCTGGCCCAGATCGAGGCGGTCGACCACTTCATGGACAACATGATCGCCTATCCCGGGCGCACGTTCGGGCAGATGTACCACCGGTTCTTCCGCGCCAACGACCTCGTCGAGGGCGGGCTGGACCTGAACGGGCGGATCATCTCGCTGGCCGGGGTGAAGGTGCCGACGCTGGTGATCGCCGGGCAGGCCGACACGATCGCCCCGAGGCGCGCCGTGGAGCGGCTGGTGCCGTTGCTGGAGAACGCACCGGAGGTGCGGTTCGAGACGGCGCCGGGCGGGCACCTCGGCGTGCTGACCGGCCGCGGCGCCCGGGCCACGACGTGGCGCCACATCGACGACTTCCTGGACGCGCAACTGTCCGGTTAGGACTTCGTCGAGAGGTGGCTCACGTGGTGGTGCGGACAGCGGCGCGACGCTGCCCCTGACCGAGGCGCTCCGCTCGGCAGGGCCACGTCGGCGCCGCCCTCGCGAGGAACCGCCCCCTCGCCGGCCCAGGCGGGCCGTACTCCGGTGGCTCCTCGCCGTGCGATCGCTCCTCCGGAACTCCCGCCCGTCGGCCCGACCGCCACCTCTGACGGCCGTGCTCCGCAGCAGCGCCCCCGGCCGCGCGGGCGCCGTCCTCGCGAGAAACTGCCCACTCGCCGGTTGACCGCCATGCCTCGCGGCCGCGCTCCGCGCGGCTGCGCTCCCTACCCGTTGGCGCTGTCGTGGAACCGCCGGCTTGCCAGCCCTGCCGTCGCCCTCTGTGGGCGCGCTTTGCCTGGCGGGCCGTACTCCGGTGGCTCCTCGCCGTGGGATCGCCTCCTCCAGAACTCCCGCCCGTCGGCCCGACCGCCACCTCTGAGGGACGCGCTCCGCGGCAGCGCCCCCGGCCGCGCGGGCGCCGTCCTCGCGAGAAACTGCCCACTCGCCGGCCGACCGTCAAGCCTCACGGCCGCGTATCCGGCCGGCGGTGCGAGCCGCGTAGGTTTCACACGCGGCTGCGCGGCGGCCCGCTAGGACTTCATCTGCCCGATCTGGATCAGGTTGCCGCACGTGTCGTCGAACACCGCGGTGATCACCGTGCCCATGTCGGTCGGCTCCTGCGTGAACCGCACGCCCAGGCCGCGCATGCGCTCGTACTCGGCCTGCACGTCCTCGACCGCGAACATCGTCCACGGGATGCCGTCGGCGACGAGCGCGTCCTTGAACGGCTTCACCGCCGGGTGGCCGCTCGGTTCCAGCAGCAGCTCGGTGCCCTCCGGGTCCTCCGGCGACACCACGGTCAGCCACCGGTCCGCGCCCATCGGGATGTCGTGCTTCGTCACGAAACCCAGCACGTCGGTGTAGAACCGCAGCGCCTTCTCCTGGTCGTCGACGAGCACGCTCGCCAGGTTGATCCTCACGTCTGTCCCCGCTTCCTGAGCCACCGCTCGACGATCGGTTCGAGCGGTTCGGTGTTGATGTAGTGGAACTTGTACCGGCCCTCGCGCCGGGTCTCGACCAGACCGGCGGACTCGAGCACGTCGAGGTGCTGCGACACCGCCTGCCGGGACGAACTCAACCCGTGGATCGACACCAGCCGCGCGCACAGCTCGAACAGCGTCTGCCCGTCGCGGCTGGTCAGTTCGTCGAGGATCGTCCGGCGCGTGGGATCGGCCAGGGCTTTGAAGACGTCACCCACAGCCGAAACGATAGGCAAGTGGATACTTGCCTGTCAAGCCGACCGTCTCCTGTGTATATTAGGATTCATCCTAGGAAGGTTAGGAAAAATGCCACGTGGGAGGATCACCCCGGACGCCCTGGTGTCCGCCGCCGCCGACCTGGCCGACGAGATCGGCTTCGAGAACGTCACGCTGGCGGCGCTCGCGAAGCGCTTCGGCGTTCGCGACGCCAGCCTCTACACCCACATCCGGAGCCTGGCCGACCTGCGGGAACGCGTGGCGCTGCGGGCGCTCACCGAATGGGCGGACGCACTCGGCGTGGCCGTGGCGGGACGCTCCCGCCGGGAAGCGCTGACCGCCTTCGCCGACACCTACCGGGCTCTGGCGACGGGGCACCCCGGCCGCTACGCGGCGACCCGGTACCCCGTGTCGCCCGAGCGGGCCGCCGCGACGCCGGGCGTGGCCCGCATCATCGAGGTCTGCTACGCGCTGCTGCGCGGCTACGACCTGTCCGAACCGGACGCCACCGACGCGGTCCGGTTCCTGCGCAGCACCCTGCACGGCTTCAGCGACCTGGAGGCCACCGGCGGCTTCACCGCCGACCACGGCGTCGACGTCTCGTGGCGGCGCGCGGTCGACATGCTCCACCACACCCTCGACAACTGGACGAAGATCCAGTGATCCGACAGGAGAAACCCATGCGCATCACGCTCGACGGCACCCCCATCGACTACTACGAGCGCGGCGACGGCCCACCGCTGCTGCTCCTGCCCGGCGGCTCCGGCCACGCCGGCGTCCTCGACGCGCTCACCGCGCACCTGGCCGCCCACTACCGCGTCGTCGCGATGTCCAGCCGCCTGGTCTCCGCGCGCCCGGACGGCGACCAGCACCCGAAGGACTACGCCGAGGACGTCCTCGGTCTCATCGAGGCGCTCTTCGACGAGCCGCCGGTCGTGTTCGCCTTCAGCGCCGGCGCGATCACCACCCTCGAACTGCTGACCCGCCATCCCGACCGCCTCCGCCTCGCGATCGTCCACGAGCCCCCGGTGCTCCGCCTGCTGCCCGACGCCGCACGCCACCGCGACGCGCTCGAAGCGGTCCGGACGGCCGCGCGTGCCGGGGAGATGGACGAAGCGGGCCGGCTCATGACCGAAGCGATGACCACGCCGGCGCCCGGCGGAGACTCGCCGGAGCTGCGCCACCCCGGTGACTGGCTCGACGGCTACGCCGGGACCAGCCCGGAACCGCCCACGCCGGAGCTGCTGGAGTTGTTCGCCCATCTCCGCGAACTCCAGCCGCTGTTCCTGGAGCACGTCCTGGTTCCGTTCACCAGCACGGAGGTCGACCTGGCCGCGCTCGGCGCGGTGGGCCGGCGGCTGGTGCCCGCGGCCGGAATCGACTCGCGGGGGCAGCTGCCCTACCGGGCCGCCGCGGCGCTCGCCACCGGGCTCGGACTGCCGCTGACCGAGTTCCCCGGCGGCCACCTCGGGTCCGTGGAGCGGCCCGCGCAGTTCGCCGGGGCGCTCACCGCGCTCGTCGAAGCTAGGCGGGTTTGATGTTGTGCCAGCGGTTGAAGACGTTGTCCGGGTCGTACTCGGCCTTGATCCGTTGCAGGCGCTGGTAGTTCTCCGGCCCGTAGCCGGCGACGACGCGGTCGGCGCCCTCGTCGCCGATGAAGTTGAGGTAGACGTCGCCGCACGCCCACGGCCGCATGTCGGCGCGCAGGTTGCGGGCCCAGGCGATGGCGCGGTCGTCGTCGGCCGGTTCGGCCCACAGGCCCAGCGGGTGCACGGCCCACTTGGTGTCGCGGTCGAACCCCGGCCACTCCTGGCCGGAGGCGACCGCGCCGCCCCAGGGCAGCAGCGCGTGCTGCGACGGTGACGGCACCACCATGTCCTCGGCGCGTTCGCAGAACCGGTCCAGGGCTTCGTCGGGGAGTTCGCGCAGGTTCTCGTCGGACCAGTAGTTCCGGAAGCCGGGCGGGTCGTCGAGCATGCACTGCAGGTCGGCGTAGGGGATGTCGGTGATGACGCGGCCCTGCGGTGCGGTGGCCAGGAGCGGTCCGATGAGCTCGCGCAGCCGGGTTTCCGGGCCGATGCAGGTCACCAGCACGCCGCAGCAGAGCTTGCCGACGAGGTGGCCGGGCACGAACTCCTCGGGCGGGCCGGTGAGGAAGAGCAGGCCGCCGCCGATCTCGTCCGGCGCGGCGTGCATCAGGTCGCGGTAGACGCCGGCGACCGCGCGTCCCTGGTCGGCGGGCCACAGCATCAGGGCGATCGAGAACTCGGGGAGCTCGTGCAGGCGGAAGGTGAGCCGGGTGGCGATGCCGAAGTTGCCGCCGCCGCCGTGCAGGGCCCAGAAGAGGTCCGCGTTTTCGTGCTCGCTGGCGGTGACCTCGCGTCCGGCGGCGGTGACGAGGTCGACGGAGAGCAGGTTGTCGCAGGCGAGGCCGAACTTGCGCTCGAGCCAGCCGGACCCGCCGCCGAGCGTCAGGCCGGCGACGCCGGTGGTCGAGACGCGGCCGCCGGTGGTCGCCAGGCCGTGCGGCTGGCAGGCCCGGTCGAAGTCGCCCCAGGTGGCGCCACCGTCGGCCGTCGCGGTTTTCGCGCCGGGGTCGACGGTGACGGCGTTGAGGCGCCGCAAGTCGATGACGAGGCCGCCGTCGACCAGACACGCCCCGGCGACGCTGTGCCCGCCACCCCGCACGGCGACCGGGAGGTGGCGGTCCCGGGCGAATTCCAAGGCCGACTTGATGTCCCGCACGGTCGCGCACTGCGCGATGACCTGCGGGCGGGCGGTGATCATGGCGTTGAAGACGCCGCGGACGTTGTCGAAGTCGTGGTCTGCGGGGGTGACGACCCGCCCGTCGAAGCGGGCGCGCAAACCCTCCACCGAGGCCGGCTCGACCAGGTAACCAGTCATCTAAGTGCCTCCCTCCGGGGTAGTAGGGAGAGTCGTATCCGGGAGGGCCGCGTTACAGCGGAGTCAGTGCCGCCACACCTTGGCCGCCGACAGGAGCAACAGCGCGGCCAGCAGCGGGATCAGCACGCCGTCCGGCACCGCGCCGAGCAGCAGTCCGCCGAGCACCGTGCCCGCGATCGAACCGGCGGCCATCACCGCGACGAAACGGCCGTTCTCGCGCAGTACGGCGAAACTCCGGTCCCTGCTGTAGCGCACGAAGGCGACCAGCATCGTCGGCAGGGAGACCGCCAGCGAGAGGCTGCCCGCGAGCTTGATGTCCGCTCCGAACAGCAACACGATCGTCGGGATCAGCAGCTCCCCGCCGGCCACGCCCATGAGCGCGGCGACCACCCCGATGGCCACCCCCGCCGCGACCCCGGCGACGGTCCGGGCCGCCGGCAGCAGCGCGAACGGTTCGAGCGAGCCGAAGTGGGTGGCGAGGAGCACGCCGGCGATCACCACCAGCAGGATCGCCAGCACGCGGTACAGCAGCGCCGCCCGCATCCGGGTGGCCCACGTCGCGCCGAGCCACGCGCCGGCCACACTGCCCGGCAACAGGGTGACGAGGACGTCCCAGCGCGCGCCGGCCTCCGCGAACGGCACGGCGAACAGCCGGACGGGCAGTGCGGTGACGACGACCACCAGGCTCATCGCCTTGTTGAGGATCACCGCGTGCAGCGCGGCGAACCCGAAGACCGCGATCAGCAGCGGCAGGCGGAACTCGGCGCCCCCGAGGCCGACCATCCCGCCGAGAACCCCAATGCCCCCACCAGCGGCGAACACCCGAGCCGTCATCATCCGGGCACGGTAACCCACGTGCTTCTGCCGTCACGAGCGATCTTGAAAACCGCCCGTCCGGCTTTCCGGACGGGCGGTTTCCCTTGTCTCACAACCTACTTCAGCTCCGCGCTCGTCTTCCCCAGCAGCCGGCGCGCCACGATCAGCTGCTGGATCTGCTGCGTGCCCTCGAAGATGTCCAGGATCTTCGAATCCCGGGCCCACTTCTCGAGCAGCATGTCCTCCGTGTAGCCGAGCGTGCCGATCAGCTCGACGCACTTCAGCGTGATCTCCACGACCGAACGGCCGGCCTTCGCCTTCGCCATGGAGGCCTGCAGCGAGTTCGGCTTGCGGTTGTCGGCCATCCACGCCGACTCCAGCGTCAGCAGGTACGCCGCCTCGTAGTCGGCTTCCAGTTCCAGGTACGTGGCCGCCGCGGCGTGCTGGTGGTGCGCGGGGCGGTCGTAGTCCACCACGACACCCGCCTCGGCGAGGATCTTCGCCGTCTCCTCCAGCGCCGCCCGCGCCAGGCCGACCGCCATCGCCGCGACCAGGGGGCGCGTGTTGTCGAAGGTCTGCATGACCCCCGCGAACCCCTTGGACGTGTTGATCTCCGGCGAGCCGAGCAGGTTCTCCTTCGGCACGCGGCAGTTGTCGAACCGCAGCACCGCCGTGTCCGACGCGCGGATCCCGAGCTTGTGCTCCAGCCGCACGACCTCGAAGCCCGGCGTGCCCTTCTCCACCACGAACGACTTGATCGCCGCGCGCCCGAGCGACTTGTCCAAAGTGGCCCAGACGACCACGGCGTCCGCGCGGTCACCCGCGGTCACGAAGATCTTCTCGCCGTTCAGCACGTAGCTGTCGCCGTCTTCGGTGGCGGTCGTGGTGATGTTCGCCGAGTCCGAACCCGTGCCCGGCTCGGTGATCGCCATCGCGGCCCACGTCTTCGCGAACCGCTTCAGCTGCTCGTCGTTCGCCACCGACGCGATCGCCGCGTTGCCCAGCCCCTGCCGCGGCATCGACAGCAGCAGACCGACGTCGCCCCAGCACATTTCGATCGCGCCGAGCACCGTCGCCAGGTTGCCGCCGTTGCGGTTCCCGGTCGCCTTCTCCTTTTCGTCGCGCCGCACGCCCGCCGCGCCCGCGCCGCCCTCGCCGGAGGAGTTCAGCCCGTCCAGCACCGCGGCGAACATGTCCAGCTCGACCGGGTACTCGTGCTCGGCGCGGTCGTACTTCCGCGAGATCGGCCGCAGCACTTCCGACGCCGCCTGGTACGCCTGATTGATCAGCGCCCGGGCCTTCTTCGGGGTTTCCAGATTGATCATGATGACCTTCCCAGGCTTGTCAGAGGAGGACGACGCCCTCGAGCACACCGATCGCACGCAGGTCGCGGTACCACCGCTCGACCGGGTGCTCCTTCACGAACCCGTGCCCGCCCAGCAGCTGCACACCGGCGCTGCCGATGCGCATGCCCTTGTCCACGGCCAGCTTGCGGGCCAGCGCGACCTCGCGGGCGAACGGCTTGCCCTGCTCGGCCCGCGCCGCGGCGCGCAGCATGACCAGCCGCATGCCCTCCAGCTCGATCGCGATGTCCGCGACCGAGAACGCGACCGCCTGGCGGTGGCTGATCGGCTCGCCGAACGCGGTGCGCTCGTTCACATACGGGATCACGTAGTCCAGGACGGCCTTCGCGGTGCCGGTGGCCAGCGCGGCCCAGCCCAGGCGGGACAGCCGCACCGCCTCGGTGAACACCTCCGGCGAGCCGCCGCCGAGCAGCGCGCCCGCGGGCAGCGACACCTTCTCCAGGTGCAGCTTCCCGGTCGCCGCGCCGCGCAGGCCCATCGCCGGCTCGGCTTCGATCGACACGCCCGCCGTCGACGACTCGACGAGGAACAGTGCCGGCCCGCGCCCCTCGAGGTCGGCGGACACGACGAACAGTTCGGCCTGCGCCGCGCGCGGGACCAGGGACTTCACGCCGTCCAGCTGGTAGCCGCCGGGCGTGCGGCGGGCCTTGGTGGCCGGCTTGAACGGGTCGAACAGCGGCTTGGACTCCAGCAGGGCCAGCGCCGCGGCCGGCACGTTCTCGCCGACGAACTCCGGCAGGTAGTCGGCCTGCTGCTGCGCGTCGCCCCACAGGACGAGCGCGTTGCTGACCGCCGACGGCGCCAGCACCGCGACCGCCAGGCCGAGGTCGCCGTGGGCGAGTGCCTCGGCGACCAGCGCGTTGGTGACGACCGAGCGTTCGGCACCCGCGCCGCCCAGCTCCTCCGGGATGCCGATGAGCGTCACGCCCAGTTCGGCGGCCCTGGTGAGCAGACCGTCCGGCGGGCTGAGCTTCTCGTCCGCCTCGGCGGCCGCCGGGCGCAGCTGCTCGGCCGCGAACTCACCGACCGTCTCGACGATCATCTGCTGGTCTTCGGACGGCGTGAGGTCGAACAGACCCTTGTCCTCGGCCGGGGCCGGGCGGGTCGCGTCACCGCCCCGCTTGCGCGAGGAGGAGAACGTCCGGCTGGCCGCGCCGGCGACCTTGAAACCGTTCCTCGTCGCCGCCGAAACCAGGTTCTGCACCGGCTCGCGCAACCCGCTGCGTTCCAGCGTCCTGCTGCCCGCGAGCCGGGAGAGGGCGGCCAGGCCGAAGCCCATCACGTCCCGCTTCCGGCCGCCGTTCTCCCTGAGCGCCGCCACGTCGCACTCCCATCGCCGTTACCTACTCACGAGTAGGTTAGCGCATGGAGGCCGGTGAACGCCACCGCCCCGGTCAATCGTGCAGGCCGAAGCGGTCGTGCCACCGGCGCAGCCGCGCGGGCGCCCACCAGTTCACCGCTCCCAGCAGCCGCATCGCCGACGGCACCAGCAGCCCGCGCACGAGGGTCGCGTCCACCAGCACGGCCAGTGCGAGCCCGACTCCCAGCAGCTTGAGCACGCTCAACCCGGAGGTGGCCACCGCGGCGAGGACGACGGCCACCACGAGCGCGGCGGCCGAGACCAGCCGTCCCGTGCGCTCCAGGCCCGCCGCCACCGCGCGCGTGTTGTCGCCGTGCGCCAGGTACTCCTCCCGGATGCGGGACAGCAGGAACACGCTGTAGTCCATGGACAGGCCGAAGGCGATGCAGAACATCAGGATCGGCACCGTCACCTCGAGCTGTCCGGTGTGGACGAAGTCGCCGACCAGCCACTTGAGGTGGCCGTCCTGGAAGACGTACACCATGGCGCCGAACGACGCCGTCAGGCTGAGCACGGTGAGCACGAGCTGCTTCAACGGGATCACCACGCTGCCGGAGAACAGGAACAGCAGCACGAGCATGCTCACCACGATGATCAACGCGGCCCACGGGATGCGTTCGGCCAGCATGTCCTTGGTGTCGGTCAGGACCGCCGCGTCCCCGCCGACCAGGGCGGGACCGGGGGCGGGCAGGGCGCGCACGGCACGGACGTGTTCCTCCGCCGCCGCGGAGTTGGGTTCGGCGGTCGAGGCGACCGACAGCCATCCGCCCTGCCCCGAAGACGCCCCGATGTCGACTCGTGCCGTTCCGGGCAGGCCGGCCACGCTCTGGGCGTACGCGGCCACGGCCGGCGGGTCCGCGTCCGGCAGCACCACGACGACCGGAGCGGCCCCGCCGCCGGGGAACTCCGTCCGCACCGCGTCGCCGGCGATCTGCGCCGGGCTGTCCCGGGGCAGCACCCGGTCGTCGAGCAGGCCGAACTGGGCCTGGCCGAACGGCAGGGCCAGCGCGACGAGCACCGTGGCCGCGGACGCCCCCACCAGCACCGGCCGCCGCATCACCCGCACCGCGAGCCGTCGCCACAGGCCGAGCCGGTGGCGGCGCAGCCGGGCGAACGGGTCGAACCGGTCCAGCCGGTGCCCGAGCAGGGCGAGCACCGGTGGCAGCACCAGGATGGACGCGAGCGCGGCGAGCGCGACCACCGCGATCCCGGCGAAGGCCAGCGACCGCAGGAAGTAGATCGGGAACACCAGCAGCGCGGACAGGGACAGGCCGACCGTGACCGCGGAGAACAGGACCGTCCGCCCGGCGGTTCGCAGCATCGTGACGATCGCCTCCGCGGTGTCGCGCCCGGCTGCCAGTTCCTCCCGGTAGCGCGTGACGAGGAACAGGCTGTAGTCGACGGCGAGCCCGAAGCCGAGCGCGGTGGCGATGTTCAGCCCGAAGATCGAGACCGGGGTGACGGTGGTGAGCAGCCGCAGGATGGCGAGGGTGCCGGCGACGGTGACGGCCCCGATCAGCACCGGCAGCGCGGCCGCGGCGGCCAGGCCGAACGCCACCAGCAGGATCAGCAGTGTCAGCGGCGCGGCGATCAGCTCGGCTCGGGTCAGGTCGGCGGCGCTCTGCCGGTCCGCCTCCTCGTTGACGGTGGCCGAGCCCGTGGCGAGTACGTCCAGGCCGTCGTGACGTCCGCCCAGGTCCTTGGCGAGTGCGCGGGCGGTGTGGCTGATCTCGGTGTCGTCCCCGCTCAGCTTCGCCACGACGAGCGCGCTCCGGCCGTCCGCCGACCGCAGGGCGGGATCGCCGGTCGTCCAGTAGGAGTGGGCGAACCGCACGCCGGGGGTGGTGGCCAGCCGCTCGGTGAGGCGGGTGCCCGCGGCCGCGTGCGCGGACACGTCGTCGCCGGCGCGGACCACGAGCACGAAGTCCGGCGCCCCGGCGTGGAACCGGTCGGCGAGCATCCGGTCCGCCCGCACCGACTCGAACGAGGGGGCCGTGTAGCCGCCGCTGGACAGCTCGCCGGCGGCGACGCTGCCGAACACGCCGGCCAGTACCGCGAAGAACGCGGCGAGGACCAGTGCGCGAACCCGGTGCCGCAGGAGCCGCCGGGCCAAAGTGGACAGTGCGCCGCCGGGGGCGGTGGTGGACGTGGTCATGGTGCCTCTCCGGCGGGCTGCGGGGTGCGGGTGGGGCGGAGCAGGGCGAGGGCGAGTGCCGATCCGGCCGTGGCGAAGGCGGCGGTGGTCAGGAAACCGGCGTGCAGACCGGCCAGGTACCCGCGGCTCGTGGTGACGGCTTCGGCGAGCACCAGGACGACGGCGACGCCCAGCCCGGAGCCGGCCCGCTGGGCGGTGCCGACGATCCCGCCCGCGATCCCGGCGTCGGACTGGCCGACGGCGGTGACGGCGGGCACCGTCGCGCCCGCGAACGCGGTGGGCAGGCCGGCGCCGAAGATCAGCGACGGGAGCAGGATGTCGGTCAGGTAGTCCGCCGCGGGCGGGAGCAGCGCGTACCAGGCCAGTGCGACGGTCTGGAGCGCGAGCCCGAGCGCCAGGGCGCCCGGGCCGCCGATCCGGGCGAGCACGCCAGGCAGCGCCGTTCGCGCCGCGACGATGCCCACCACCGCGACCGGCAGGACGGCCAGCCCGGACTGCACGGGCGTGTACTGCTGCGTGTTCTGCAAGTAGAGGGCCAGCAACGCGAACGCGGGCACGTGGGCCGCACCCACCAGCGCGTTGATCACCGCGGTGACGCTGACCTCGCGGATCCGGTAGAGCCGCAGTGGCATCACCGGTTCGGCCGCGCGGGCTTCGACGACCAGGAACACGACCAGCAGCACGGCCCCGGCGACCAGGGTGACGACTGCCGTGGCCGGGTCGCCGTGCAGCGCGGGCAGGCCGTAGCCGAGCAGCACCAGCGCCGCCGTGCCGGTCACCGCTCCGCGGATGTCCAGCCGGCGGGGCCCGGTGACCACCGGATCCGCCGGCAGCAACCGCGCGACGAGCCCCAGCGCCACGACGCCGACCGGCACGTTGATCAGGAAGATCGACGGCCAGCCCAGGGCCTGGGTGAGCACGCCGCCGAGGGCGGTGCCGATCGCCGCGCCCGAGGCGCCCATCGCGCTCCACACCCCGAACGCCCGCCGTCGCGCGTCCGGCGCGGTGAACGTCGCCGTGAGCAGGGCCAGCTGCGCCGGCACGACGACGGCCGCCGCGACGCCCTGCGCGACGCGGGCCGCGATCAGCACCGTGGCCGTCGGCGCGAGACCGGCCGCGGCCGACGCCACGGTGAACAGCGCCAGACCGGCGCGGAACACGCGCCGGGGTCCCAGCAGGTCGGCCGCCCGTCCGCCGAGCAGCATGCAGCCGCCGAAGGCCAGCAGGTACGCGTTGGTCACCCAGCTCAGCGCGGCCTCGCCCAGCCCGAGGCTCGCCCCGATGGCGGGCAGCGCGATGTTGACGACCGTCGCGTCGAGCAGGACCACCAGCTCGACCACGGTGATGAGCAGCAGGGCCCCGCGTCTTCCGTCCACGAGTGCCTCCTCCAATTTCACTAGAGCATTGCTCTAGTGAGTGTTCCGCTAGAGTGTTGCTCTAGTCAAGGAGGAGGCGTGGTGGCGGAGCGGGTACCGGGGAAGACCGGGGTGCGGGCGGCGAAGGCCGCGCGGACGCGGGCGCGGATGCTCGACGCGGCGAAGGCGCTGTTCGTGCGGCAGGGCTACGCGGCGACGAGCATGCAGGCCATCGCGAAGGAGGCCGGCGTCGCGGTGCAGACCCTGTACTTCACGTTCGCCACGAAGCGGGCGATCCTCGGCGAGCTGCTGGACGTCCACGTGGCGGGCGACACCGAGCCGGTGCCGACGCTGGACCGGCCGTGGGTGGCCGAGGCGATGGCCGCGCCGCGCGCCGAGCAGCTGCGGCTCATGGTGGCCGGCGCGGGCACGATCTTCGCGCGCGTCGCGGACATCCTCGAGGTCGTCCGGTCCGCCGCCGCGGTGGACCCGGAGATCGCCGAGATGTGGCAGGTCAACCTGGATCAGCGGCGGACCGTGATGACCGCGTTCGCCGAGCGGCTGGTGGCGAAGACCGAGCTCCGGGGCGGGATCGACGCGGAGCGGGCGGCCGACATCGCGCTGGCGACCCTCTCGCCCGAGGTCTACCACCTGCTCGTGCACCAGCGGGGCTGGAGCGCGCGGGAGTGGACGGACTGGGCCGCCGACGCCCTGGTGCGTCAGTTCCTGCCCGATCCGTGAGGCCGGCTAGCCCAGGTCCAGTACCGCCGCCATCAGGACCCGCAGCTCGGCGGCCAGTCCCGGTCTCGAATTGACTCTCCGGGTGCGCGACAGGTCGTTCGCAATCGTCAGGGCCGCGTGCACCGTGATCTTCGCTTCGCGGGGGTTCAGCGACGGCTGCGCGGCGCCCAGCAGGCTGACCCACTGCGCCACGTAGTCCCGCTGGATGCGCAGCAGCTCGGCGCCCTCTTCCTCGGCGTAGTTGACCGCGTCGGCCGAGAACGACACCGCCAGCTCCGCCGAACCGGTCAGCACCCGCACGTACGAATCGATCAGCCCGCGCAGCGCCTCCGTCTCGTCCGCGCTGCTCAGCCGCACCCGTTCCGCGTCCAGCAGCAACCGGTCCGCCGCCCGGCGCGCGATCGCCCCCAGCAGCGCCGCCTTGCTCGAAAAGTGCCGGTACACGCTGGGGCCCGCGATACCGGCCGCCGCGCCGATGTCCTCCATGCTCACCGCGTGGAAGCCGCGCCGCTGGAACAACTCCGCCGCCGCCGACAGGATCTGCTCCCGCCGCGAAACCACCCCGACCCCGGCCGGTGCGGGCGCCGGCTCGGCGACATCGTCCGGCAGCCGCACGTGCAGCACCCGGCGGGCCAGCGAAGCCAGCAGCTCGGCGAACCGCTTCCGCGCCACCGACGTCCGGTGGACCGAAACACTGCCGAACACGCTCATCGCCGCCCAGCACAGCAGTTCCGCGTCCGCAGGCCCCAGGTCGGGGCGCAGGTTCATGAGCTCCTTGGCCCACGACGTGAGCAACGCCGCCGACCGGCGGCCGATCTCGCGCTGGTCCTCCGGCGACAGGTGCCGCCCCTCCCACCGCCACAGCGCCGCCACGTCCCGCCGCTCCACCGACGACTCCGCGATGCCCCGCAGCAGCCGCTCCACCTGCGCGCCGTCCGGCCGGCGCAGGGTCGACAACGCGGCCGCGGTCGCGTCCTCCATCTCCCGCACGCCGTCGAGCAGCACGTACGCCAGGATCGCCTGCTTGTCCGCGAAGTGCCGGTACACGGCGGGACCGGTGATGCCGGCCGCCGCGGCGATGTCGTTGATGCCCACCCCGTGGTAGCCGCGGGCGCGGAACAGCTCGGCGGCCAGGCCGGCCAGCTGGGCCTTGCGGTCGGGGCGACGGGACGTACTCGACATGGTGATCCCACTCTAGCCGGAGTGAGACCCCCTGCAAACGGTTGACACCAGGGGAATCAGCCGGAGTATGTTAGTGGCAATTAGCGTCAGACCCAGACGGATGCAGTAAGCAGGAAGGACCGTCGGTGTGAGCAACGAGGCATACATCTACGAGGCGATCCGGACGCCTCGTGGCAAGAACAAGGGCGGGTCCCTGCACGGGGTCAAGCCGATCGACCTCGTGACCGGACTGATTCACGAACTCCAGGCCCGGCACCCGGGCCTGGACCCGGCCGCGATCAACGACATCATCCTCGGCGTCGTCTCGCCGGTCGGTGACCAGGGCGCCGACATCGCGCGCGCCGCGGCGATGGCCGCCGGCCTGCCCGACACCGTCGCCGGTGTCCAGCTCAACCGCTTCTGCTCCTCGGGTCTGGAGGCCGTCAACCAGGCCGCCGCCCGGGTGCGCTCCGGCTGGGAGAACCTGATCATCGCCGGTGGCGTCGAGTCGATGTCGCGCGTGCCGATGGGCTCCGACGGCGGCCCGATGTTCACCGACCCGGCCACGAACTACGACACGTACTTCGTGCCGCAGGGCATCGGCGCGGACCTGATCGCCACCATCGAGGGCTTCAGCCGCGAGGACGTCGACGCCTTCGCGGTGCGCTCGCAGGAGAAGGCCGAGGCGGCCTGGTCCGGCGGCTACTTCGCGAAGTCGGTCGTGCCGGTCAAGGACATCAACGGTGTCACGATCCTCGACCACGACGAGCACCGCCGCCCCGGCACCACGCTGGAGAGCCTGGCCAAGCTCAAGCCGGCGTTCGAGACGATCGGCGAGTTCGGTGGCTTCGACGCGGTGGCGCTGCAGAAGTACCACTCGGTCGAGAAGATCAACCACGTCCACACCGGCGGCAACTCCTCCGGCATCGTCGACGGCGCCGCGCTGGTGCTGATCGGCAACGAGCAGGTCGGCAAGGACCTGGGCCTGACCCCGCGGGCCCGCATCGTGGCGGCCACCATCACCGGGTCCGACCCGACGATCATGCTGACCGGGCCGACGCCGGCCACCAGGAAGGTCCTCGACCTCGCCGGGATGACCACCGACGACATCGACCTGTTCGAGCTGAACGAGGCGTTCGCGTCGGTCGTGCTCAAGTGGATGAAGGACCTGAAGCTGCCGGACGAGAAGGTCAACGTCAACGGCGGGGCGATCGCGATGGGCCACCCGCTCGGCGCGACCGGTGCCATGATCCTGGGCACGATGGTCGACGAGCTGGAGCGGCGCCAGGCGCGTCGCGCGCTGCTGTCGCTGTGCATCGGCGGCGGAATGGGTATCTCGACGATCATCGAGCGGGTGTGATCATGACCAACACTATTCGCTGGGACCAGGATTCCGACGGCGTCGTCGTGCTCACCCTGGACGACCCCAACCAGTCGGCCAACACGATGAACGCCGACTTCCGCGAGTCCTTCAAGAACACGGTCGAGCGGCTGGAGTCCGAAAAGGACTCGATCACCGGGGTCGTGATCACGTCGGCGAAGAAGACGTTCTTCGCGGGCGGTGACCTGCGTGACCTGATCCAGGCCACGCCGGAGCACGCGGCCGAGATCACCGCGAGCACCAACGCCATGAAGGCCCAGCTGCGCAAGCTGGAGACCCTCGGCAAGCCGGTCGTGGCCGCCATCAACGGCGCCGCGCTCGGCGGTGGCCTGGAGATCGCGCTCGCCACGCACCACCGGATCGTCGCGGACGTGCCGGGCACGGTCGTCGGCCTGCCCGAGGTGACCCTGGGCCTGCTGCCCGGCGGTGGCGGCATCGTGCGCACCGTGCGGCTGCTCGGCATCCAGAGCGCCGTGCTGAACGTGCTGGTGCAGGGCCAGCGGCACAAGCCGGCCAAGGCGCTGGAGCTCGGCCTCGTGCACGAGGTCGTGTCCAGTGTGGACGAGCTGCTGCCCAAGGCCAAGGAGTGGATCAAGGCCAATCCCGAGGCGCAGCAGCCGTGGGACGTCAAGGGCTACAAGATTCCCGGCGGCTCCCCGTCGAACCCGAAGTTCGCGGCGAACCTGCCCGCGTTCCCGGCCAACCTGCGCAAGCAGCTCAAGGGCGCGCCGATGCCCGCCCCGCGTGCCATCCTGGCCGCGGCGGTCGAGGGTGCGCAGGTCGACGTCGAGACCGCGACGCAGATCGAGACCCGCTACTTCGTCAGCCTGGTCACCGGTCAGGTCGCGAAGAACATGACCAAGGCGTTCTTCTTCGACCTGCAGCACATCAACTCCGGCGGCTCCCGCCCCGACGGGTACGAGAAGTACCAGGCGCGGAAGGTCGGCGTGCTCGGCGCGGGCATGATGGGGGCCGCGATCGCGTACGTGTCGGCGAAGGCCGGGATCGAGGTCGTGCTCAAGGACGTCTCGCTGGAGGCGGCCGAGAAGGGCAAGGGCTACGCGGTCAAGCTCGAAGAGAAGGCGCTGTCGCGGGGCAAGACCACCAAGGAGAAGTCGGACGCGCTGCTGGCGCGCATCAAGCCGACGGCCGACCCGGCGGACTTCGCCGGGGTGGACTTCGTGATCGAGGCCGTGTTCGAGAGCCAGGAGCTCAAGCACAAGGTCTTCGGCGAGATCGAGAACATCGTCAACCCGGACGCCGTGCTCGGCTCGAACACCTCCACGCTGCCCATCACCGGCCTCGCGCAGGGCGTGCAGCGGCAGGAGGACTTCATCGGCATCCACTTCTTCTCGCCGGTGGACAAGATGCCGCTGGTGGAGATCATCCGCGGCGAGAAGACGTCGGACGCCACCCTGGCGAAGGTCTTCGACTACACCCTGCAGATCAAGAAGACACCGATCGTGGTCAACGACAGCCGCGGCTTCTTCACCAGCCGGGTGATCGGCACGTTCATCAACGAGGCGGTCGCGGCATTGGGCGAGGGTGTGGAGCCCGCGTCGATCGAGCAGGCCGGTTCGCAGGCCGGCTACCCGGCGCCGCCGCTGCAGCTGATGGACGAGCTGACGCTGACCCTGCCGCGGAAGATCCGCGAGGAAACGAAGGCGGCGATCGAGGCGTCGGGCGGCACCTGGCAGGGACACGCCTCCGAGGCGGTCATCGACCGGATGATCGACGAGTTCGACCGCAAGGGCCGCTCCAGCGGTGCGGGCTTCTACTCCTACGACGAGAACGGCAAGCGCATCGGCTTGTGGCCGGGCCTGCGGGAAGCGTTCAAGTCCGGCGGCGCCAACGTGCCGTTCAAGGACCTGCAGGAGCGCATGCTGTTCGCCGAGGCACTGGAAACGGTCCGCTGCTTCGACGAGGGCGTGCTGCTGTCGGTGCAGGACGCCAACATCGGCTCGATCTTCGGCATCGGGTTCCCGGCGTGGACCGGTGGTGTCATCCAGTACATCAACCAGTACGAGGGTGGCCTGCCCGGTTTCGTGGCGCGGGCGAAGGAGCTGGCGGAGAAGTACGGTGAGCACTTCCAGCCGCCGGAGTCGCTGGTGAAGAAGGCCGAAGCAGGCGAAAAGTTCGAGTAGGACTGAGAAGGAAAGGCGCCCTTCCCAACAGGGGAGGGCGCTTTTTTCTTTGAACCCAACCGGCGCCCGGCAACGCAGCAGCACCGACCACCCCCAGGGCCGCGCGGCAGCCCTGCACAACCGGCGCCCGGCAACGCAGCAGCACCGACTACCCCAACCAGACCTCCCCCGCCCCCGATCCACAGCCTGCTTTGGTCGCCGATCAGGCGTGTCAAGGTACTCTTTCCCGCCTTGACACGCCTGCTCGGCGACTGAAACACAATCAGGCATCGGGGGCGGGGGTGGTCGGAAGGTGACCGTTCGGCGCCGTGAGGCGCTTTAACCGCCCGAAGGGCGGACTCTTCGCCTGCCCAACGTTACCTCTAAAGATCAAAAGATGTCCTCGCCGGACGGGCAGGCTCCGGGATGACGGGGGACCGTTGTCGTCTCACCTCGGGCAGGTGGTCGCCGGGTGGTCATCCCGTCGCCTTCCGGTTTGTGCGTATCACCTTGAGCCAGGGCCGCAAGGTTGGCACCGTCGGCCGCCGGAGAGAGCCCGGGTTGCGGCCCTGGCTCAAGGTGATCGTTGCGTGTCAGGCGACGGGATGACCACCCAGCTTCACTGTGTTCAAAGCTCCGGCTTTGCCGTCAAAGCAGGGGTGGCACCGCCGCGTCGATGAGGTGCGGTCCTGGCTTGTTGAGTGCGTTGCGGAACTGGTCGGCCAGTTCCTCCGCCGTCGTCGCCCTTGTTGCTGGGACGCCCATGCCTTCGGCGATCTTCACGAAGTCGATGTCGGGGCGGGCCAGGTCCAGCAGGTCCTTCGCCTTCGGGCCGGATGCCTCGGCTCCCACCCGCTGTAGTTCCATACGCAGGATGGCATAGGCGTGGTTGTTCAGGATCACCGTCGTCACGTTCAGGTTTTCCCGCGCCATCGTCCACAGCGCCGAAATGGTGTACAGCGCGCTGCCGTCCGCCTGCAGTGCGATCACCGGGCGGTCCGGGGCGGCGACCGCGGCACCCACCGCCACCGGGAGTCCCTGGCCGATCGCGCCGCCGGTCAGGGTGAGCACGTCGTGGCGGGGGGCGCCCGCGGTGGCGCCGGGGAGCAGCAGGCCCGACGTGTTGGCCTCATCCGAAATGATCGCGCCTTCGGGGAGCAGGGCGCCGATCACCTCGACCCAGTTCTGCACCGTGAGCGGGCCGCTCGGCAGCGCGGGGCGAGCCGGCTCCTGCAGCACCGGGTCCACCTCGGGCGCGACCTCGTCGGCCAGGGCTTCCAGTGCGGCGACCACGTCCTGGTCCAGCTCCGCCAACGTGTGCACCTGGGCGCCGTCCGGCACCAGATCACTGGGCTTGCCGGGGTAGGCGAAGAACGACACCGGCGCCTTGGTCCCCGCCACGATGACGTGCTTGATGCCCTCCAGCTGCCACTGCACCTGCTCGGCCAGGTACGCCAGCCGCTCGATCGTGGGCAGTCCGGCGCCGCGCTCCAACCGGGCCGGGAAGGTTTCCACGAACGGCTTCGCGCCGGTGGCGGTCGCGATCCGGCTGACCGCCCGCAGGCCGGCTTCGCGGCAGGCGGGGCCGCCCACCAGCAACGCGACCGGCTCGCCGGTGCGCAACACCTCCGCCACGGCCTTCACCGTGGTTTCGGCGACGGTCTGCGGTGTGCGCGGCGGCACCGGCTGCACCGCGACACCACCGTCACCCCAGGACACGTCCGCGGGCAGGATCAGCGTCGCCACCTTGCCCGGCGCCTCCTGCGCGGCGGCGACGGCGAACGCGGCGTCCGCGCCGACCTCCGCGCTGTTCGCCGACCGGCGCACCCAGCCGTTGAGCGAACCGGCGATCGCCTCGATGTCCGACTCCAGCGGCGCGTCGTACTTCTTGTGGTAGGTCGCGTGGTCACCGATCACGTTCACCACCGGCACGTGCCCGCGGCGGGCGTTGTGCAGGTTCGCCAGGCCGTTGCCCAGCCCCGGCCCCAGGTGCAGGAGCGTCGCGGCCGGCTTGTCCGCGATCCGCGCGTAACCGTCGGCCGCGCCGGTCACCACACCCTCGAACAGGGCCAGCACACCGTGCATCTCGGGCACCGAATCGAGCGCCGCGACGAAGTGCATCTCCGACGTGCCCGGGTTGGCGAAGCACACGTCGACACCCGCGTCGACGAGCGTGCGGATCAGGGACTGCGCGCCGTTCATCTCACTCCTCAGTCGAACAGGACATCCGGGTTCAGGATGCCCTTCGGGTCGAAGGCCTGCTTGATCCGGCGCAGCAACGCGATCTTGGCCGGGTCCTCGAGCGCGAGGAAGTGGTCCTTCTTCGCCTGCCCGATGCCGTGCTCGCCGGAGATGGCGCCGCCCGCCGCGATCCCCGCGGCGAAGATGTCGTGCAGCAGCCGGTGCCGCTTCTCCGGGTCCTTGCAGAAGATTCCCAAGTGGACGTTGCCGTCCCCGGCGTGCCCGCAGCCGATCGCGCCGGCCTCGGCCGCCGCGGCCAGTTCCCGGACCTTCGCCAGGAAGCCGGGCATCTCCGACCGCGGCACCACGACGTCGATCACGTCGTCCGCGCCGGCGGCCTTCGCCGTCCAGAACGCCTTTTCCCGCGCCTCGATGAGCTTGCGGGCCGAACCGCCGTTGAGCACGTACACCTCGGACGCGCCCAGCTCGCCGAGCAGCTCGCCGGCACGCTCGACGTCGCCGTCCAGCCGGTCGCCGTCGCGGTTCTCCAGCCCCACCACCAGATACGCCTGCGTGGCGTTGCGGACCTCCTCCGGGACGCCCAGCTCCAGCTTCTCGTTGTAGGTGATCGCCGCCATCGTGAGGTTGTCGATGTATTCCAGGATGTTCGGCGTCAGGCCGCTGGCGATGATCTCCGGGACCGCCCGCATCACCTGGTCGAGGTCGCCGAACGGGGCGAGCAGTGTCGCGGCGTGCGCCAGGCGCGGGTGGAGCTTGACGATCACCTCGGTGACCAGCGCGAGCGTGCCCTCCGAGCCGATGATCAGCTGGGTCAGGTCGTAACCGCTGGAGATCTTGGACGTCTTGCCGCCGGTGCGGATGATCTCGCCGGTCGGCAGGACCGCCTGCAGGCCCACGATGTTGTGCCGCGCGACGCCGTACTTGACCGCGCGCATGCCGCCGGCGTTGGTGCCCACGTTGCCGCCGACGCTCGCGCTCAGTTCGCCCGGGTAGACCGTGTAGGCGAGGCCGGCGTCCTGGGTCGCCTCGTCCAGCTCGCTGAGCGTGACGCCCGGCTGGACGACGGCGACCTGGTTCGCGGTGTCGATCTCCAGGACCGCGTTCATCCGCTCGAACGACACGAGCAGGCCGTCCTCCCGCGGCCGGGCCGCGCCGGACAACCCGCTGCCCGAGCCGCGCGCGGTGACCGGGAGGTCGTTCTCGGCGGCGAGGGCCAGCAGCGCGGCGACCTCCTCGGCGGTGCCGGGTTTGACGACGTAGGCCGGTTTCGCGGCGGCGACCGTCAGAGACTCGTCCTTCGCGTAGTCGTCCGGGATGGAGTCCCCGGTGAGGAGGTTGCGCTCGCCGACGATCTCGGCGATCCGCGCGGTGACGTCGCCCATGACGTACCCCGTCCTTTCCTGCGCCTGCCGTTGACGGAAGCCTAGTACGGGAGGGCGGAGGGCAGGAAGTGAAGGCGATTCATGTTTGGCGGAGGATCGAGGTCACGCGAGCCGCCTACCGGTGAGGTCCTCGCCGGTAGGTGGGTTTCGCCGAACAACGAGCAGACGTGCATTGCTGAGGAGAACCGCTTACCGGTGCCGGAAAGGGTGCGGGGCCGGTCCGCGCCAACGTACCGGCCCCGCGTTCTCAGTCGAGCGGGTCAGACCAGCCAGCCGAGGACGTGCGCGAGACCGGCCAGGATGTTGGAAACGATGTCGTGGCCGTGGTGGAAGTGCGCAGCGAACATTGGAGAGGGGCTCCTTTGCGGAATCAAATCTTCTTTTTCCCTGGTTGCTTTCGAAAGCAGGGGAAGATTTTCAGTTCCGCCGGGAGGTGTCAAACCGCTCCGGAAAGCGTGGTGCCTCGCGAATAGCGGGGTGGAAAATCCGCCCAGCCTAAACACGTAACACTTTCGGGTTCGCGACCGGGGGTGTCAGGACGCCCTCGTAGCCCCGCCGGGCGGGCCCACCTGGGGTGATGACGATCTTGATTCGCCACACCCGGGTGATGCCCGCCCGAACGGGTGAAGACATTGCCACGTAAGGTGATCCCCCTATGATCACGCTAACGAGTGACGGGGGACCAGGGTTCTGCCCCTAACGACCGCAGGTCGAGGGTCACTCCGCGCGGGCGAAGGAGAGGGTTTCGCCCTCGACGCCGCGCAGCCAGAGGTCCTGGGCGGCCGCCGCCATTTCCGGCAGCCCCTCCACGATCGTGGCGAACACGTTGCCCGGAACCCAGCCGGCGTCCCCGTTGATGAGCAGGTTGTTCCGGCCGTAGAAGATGGCCAGATCGGTTGCGCCCCGATCGCTGTGCGCCTCGCTGCTGTCCTCGTACCCGTAGGCGGGATTTCCGATTTCCCACGCCTCGAATCCGAAATAGACGACATCGCCGGGAATGGGTGTCACCGTCGGGTTCTCCCGGCCCGGCTTCGGGTCGGCGAACGGCGGAACCAGCGTGTAGACCTCGTTGCGGGCGTACTTCGCGTGGTAGGCCGAACCGCTTTGCGGCAACGCGTCCCACACCGCCTGGCAGGTCCGCGGCGCCTCCGCGTCCAGCAGCACGGCACGGCAGGACACGCCGCGCTTGTCGAGCGAAATGGTGATGTAGCGGGCCAACGTGCCTTCTCCCTACTTGGAACCGGTGACGGCCGCGACGGTCTCGGCCCAGATCGCGAGCGCGTCGTCGATCTGCTCGGCGGTGACCACGAGCGGCGGGATCATCCGCACGACGTTGGAGTACGCGCCGCAGGTGAGCAGCAGCAGCCCGCGCCGCGCCGCCTCCTGCTGCGCCGCCGCCGCGGTCGCGGTGTCCGGGGTGCCGTCGGCCTTGGTGAACTCCGACCCGACGAGCAGGCCGAGCCCGCGCACCTCGCCGATCTCCGGCGTCTTGTCGCCGATCAGCCGCGCGCCCTCCAGCAGCTGCTTGCCGCGCGCCGCCGCGTTCTCGACCAGGTTCTCCTCCTCGATCACGTCGAGGGTGGCCAGCGCGGCCGCGCAGGACACCGCGTTGCCGCCGTAGGTGCCGCCCTGCGAACCGGGGAACGCCTTGGACATCAGCTCCTGCGAAGCCGCGATGCCGGACAGCGGGAAACCGCTCGCCAGGCCCTTCGCGATCAGCACCACGTCCGGCCGCACGCCGAAGTGGTCGTGGCCCCAGAACCGGCCGGTGCGCCCGAAACCGGTCTGGATCTCGTCGATCACCAGCAGGATCCCGTGCTGGTCCGCGCGCTCGCGCAGCCCGGCCATGAACTCCGGGTTCGCCGGCACGTACCCGCCTTCGCCGAGCATCGGCTCGACGAAGAACGCGGCGGTCTCGTTCGGGGCGCTGATCGTCTGGAAGAGGTAGTCCAGTTCGCGCAGCGCGAACTTCGTCGCGGTCTGCTCGTCCCAGCCGTAGTGGTAGGCGTAGGGGAAGGGGGCGACGTGCACGCCGCCCATCAGCGGGGAGATGCCCGCGCTGAACCGGGTGCCGGAGGTGGTCATGGAGGCGGCGGCGACCGTGCGGCCGTGGAACCCGCCCTGGAAGACGATGACGTTCGGCCGCTTCGTGGCCTGCCGGGACAGGCGCAGCGCCGCCTCGACGGCCTCGCTGCCCGAGTTGGCGAAGAACAGCGAGTCCAGGCCGGTGGGCAGCACGTCGCCGAGCCGCTCGACCAGCTTGAGCAGCGGCTGGTGCATCACGGTCGTGTACTGGCCGTGGATCAGCTTGCCGACCTGCTCCTGCGCCGCCTTGACCACCTTCGGGTGGCAGTGGCCGGTGCTGGTCACGCCGATCCCGGCGGTGAAGTCGAGGTGGCGGTTGCCGTCGGTGTCGTAGAGGTAAGCGCCTTCGCCGTGCTCGACGACGACCGGAGTGGCCTGCTTGAGCAGGGGGGAGAGCTGGGCCATGACGGCGGAACTCCTAACGCGGAGTGAGCTTGTAGATTGTTGACAATCTGTCTAGCATGGCCCGTGGACAGGCGCAAGGTTGATCAGGAGGACTGATGGGCGAGCTGACCGAATCGGGTGTCGTGGACGCCGTCGGCAAGGAGCTGTTCATCGGCGGGAAGTGGGTCCCGTCGAGCGGTGGACGGACCTTCGCCGTCGAGGATCCCGCGACCGGCCGGGTCCTCTGCGAGGTCGCCGACGCCTCGCCCGAGGACGGGAAGGCCGCCCTCGACGCCGCGGTCGCCGCCCAGGCCGACTGGGCGAAGACGGCGCCGCGCGAGCGCAGCGAAATCCTGCGCCGCGCCTACGAACTGCTCAACTCGCGGGTCGACGAGCTGGCGCTGCTGATGACCCTGGAGATGGGCAAGCCGCTGGCCGAGGCGAAGGGCGAGGTCGCCTACGCCGCCGAGTTCTTCCGCTGGTTCGCCGAGGAGGCCGTGCGCATCGACGGCGGCTACCAGGTCGCGCCGAACGGGTCCGGCCGGTTCCTGGTCACCAAGCAGCCGGTCGGGCCGTGCCTGCTGATCACGCCGTGGAACTTCCCGATGGCGATGGGCGGCCGCAAGATCGGTCCGGCGATCGCCGCCGGCTGCACGATGGTGATCAAGCCGGCCGAGCAGACGCCGCTGTCGATGCTCGCGCTGGCCGCGATCCTGACCGAGGCCGGTCTGCCCGCGGGCGTGCTCAACGTCGTCACCACCAGCGACCCGGGCGGCGTGATGGAGCCGATGATCAAGGACGGCCGGGCGCGCAAGCTGTCGTTCACCGGGTCCACCGCGGTCGGCCGCAAGCTGCTCGAACAGTGCGCGGACAAGGTGCTGCGCACGTCGATGGAGCTGGGCGGCAACGCGCCGTTCCTGGTCTTCGACGACGCCGACCTGGACGCGGCGGTCGAGGGTGCGATGCAGGCCAAGATGCGCAACATCGGCGAGGCGTGCACCGCGGCCAACCGGTTCTACGTGCAGCGCGGGGTCGCCGACGAGTTCGCCCGGCGCCTGACCGAGCGGATGTCCGCGCTGCCGCTGGGCCGCGGCACCGAGCCGGGCGTGGTGGTCGGCCCGCTCATCGACTCCGACGCGGTGGCGAAGGTGACCGAGCTGGTCGCCGACGCCACTTCGCGCGGCGCGAAGGTGCTCACCGGCGGGACCACTGTGGACGGTCCGGGGAACTTCTACCAGGCCACGGTGCTGACCGAGGTGCCGCGGGACGCGCGGATGGCGAGCGAGGAGATCTTCGGCCCGGTCGCGCCGATCAGCGTGTTCGACGACGAGGACGAGGCCGTCGCGGCCGCGAACGACACCGAGTACGGCCTGGTCAGCTACGTCTACACCAATGACCTGAAGCGGGCGCTGCGCGTGTCGGAGGCGCTGGAGGCCGGCATGATCGGCTTGAACCAGGGCATCGTGTCCAACCCGGCGGCGCCGTTCGGCGGGGTCAAGCAGTCCGGCCTCGGCCGCGAGGGCGGCACCGTCGGCATCGACGAGTTCCTGGAGACCAAGTACATCGCGGTGAGCCTGTGAGCACCTACCGGATCGCGAGCATCCCCGGTGACGGCATCGGGGTCGACGTCACCGCCGAGGCGCGCCAGGTCCTCGACCGCGCGGGTGAGCTGCACGGGTTCCGTCTGGAGTGGACGGAGTTCGACTGGAGCTGCGAGCGGTTCACCAAGACCGGCCGGATGATGCCGGAGGACGGCATCGACCAGTTGCGGCCGTTCGACGGGATCCTGCTCGGCGCGGTCGGGTTCCCCGGGGTGCCGGACCACGTGTCGCTGTGGGGGCTGCTGATCCCCATCCGGCGGGCGTTCGCGCAGTACGTGAACCTGCGGCCGGTGCGGCTGCTGCCCGGGACGACGTCGGTGCTGGCCGGCCGGGAGGCCGACGAGCTGGAGATGGTGATCGTCCGGGAGAACACCGAGGGCGAATACTCCCAGATCGGCGGGCGGCACAACCCGGGGCAGCCGGGCGAGTTCGTCGTGCAGGAGTCGATCTTCACGCGGGCCGGGGTGTCGCGGATCATCCGGTTCGCGTTCGAGCTGGCCCGGACCCGCAGCGGGCGGGTGTGTTCGGCAACCAAGTCGAACGGGATCATCCACACGATGCCGTTCTGGGACGAGATCTTCGCCGAGATCGCGGCGGAGTACCCGGACGTCCACAGCGAACAGACGCACATCGATGCGCTGGCGGCGCGCATGGTGCAGCACCCGGATCGGCTGGACGTGGTCGTCGGGTCGAACCTGTTCGGCGACATCCTGAGCGACCTGGCGGCGGCGGTGACGGGCGGGCTGGGCATGGCGCCGTCCGGCAACGTCAACCCGGAGGGCGAGTTCCCGTCGATGTTCGAGGCGGTGCACGGCAGTGCCCCGGACATCGCCGGGCAGGGCATCGCGAACCCGGTGGCGCAGATCCTGGCGGGCGCGATGATGCTGGAGCACCTCGGCGAGAAGACAGCCGCGGCGGCGGTGCACAGGGCGGTCGAGGAGGTTCTGTCGGCCGGCGAGGTGGCCACCCCGGACCTGGGCGGCAAGTCGACGACGACCGAACTGGGAACCGCCATCACGGCGGCGCTCGCCTGATCGCGGGTGCCGCCTGTCGCCCCCGATGGCAGGCGGCACCCGCCGCACGGCGGGGCAGGTGGCCGACACCGCGCGGCGGTAGGCGCTGCCCGGCCTGCGACCCGCGCTGCCCGGCCTGCGACCCGCGCTGCCCGGCCTGTGACCCGCGCTGCCCGGCCTGTGACTCGCGCTGCCCGGCCTGTGACTCGCGCTGCCCGGCCTGTGACTCGCGCTGCCCGGCCTGTGACTCGCGCTGCCCGGCCTGCCACCGCCGCTGCGCGGCGGTAGGCGCTCTCCGGCCTGGGACCCGCGCGGCGCGGCCCGCCGCCGCTGTGCGGCGGTAGTGCTGGCTGGTCTGCACGTGGCGCTGCGCGGCGGTAGGTGCTGTTGGCCACCGAACGTTGCGCGGCGGCCGGCGCTGCCTGCTCTGCCACCCGCCGCCGCGCGGCGGTAGGCGCGGTCCGGCCTGCCGTCCGGCGCTGCTCGGTCTGCCGGGCCCGCCCGCCACCGGCCGGGCCGGGCGGTGCCGCGTCGGCGGACTCGCCACCCCGAGTGAGCAACTCGCCGTCCCGAACGTGGAACTCGCCGCCCCGAGCGGGCAACTCGCCGTCTCGAACGTGGAACTCGCGCTCCTGAGTGGGCAACTCGCCGCCTGGGCGCGAGTCGGCAGCGCCTCCCGGCCTGGCCGGGGAACCCGGGGCCGACCTGCGGCGGCAGGCATATCTTCACCCGGAATGGGCAACCCAGGCACCTGAGAAGTCGAGGTGCGGGAGTGGTTCATGGAGTTGCTGGGTGTCCGGGTGCCCGGTCCGGTGTCGGCGGTGAAGGGCCTCGCCGGGGTGGTGTTGTCCCCGCTGAGCAGGCCCCGCCGCCGGGTGTGGTCCTGCCCAGGCCGGCTGCACATCGAGGCGCACGGGGTGCACGGGCCGGGCGGTGAAGCCGTGGCGCAGCGCATCGAGCAGGCCGTGCAGCGTCAGCCGGGCGTCGCGTGGGCCCGGGTCAACGCGCCCTCCTCCCGGGTGATCATCGGCGTGACCGACCCCGCCCCGGACAGCGACGAGCTGATCCGCGTCGTCGCCGAGGCCGAGAGCGCCCCCAACGGCGTCGGCGAGGAGATCAAAGAAGACGAGCTGCACCACCCGGCCGACGGCCTGCGCGGCACGCGCCTCCTGCCGACCCTGGCGGCGGACGCCCTCGGCCTGGGGCTGTCCCTCATCACCCGCCTCGCGCCGTGGGCGCCGATCCCGACCGAGATCGCCGCGCTGCCCACCGTCGTCGACCTGCACCCGCGCCTGCGCGAGATCGCCGCCGAGCGCGTGGGCAGCCGCGAGAAGGCCGACACCGCGACCTCGGCCTTCGGCGCGTTCGCGCAGGGCCTGGCCTCCGGTGGCGAGGGCACGATCGTCGACATCATCCAGCGCGCCGAGCAGTGGCGCGAGGCCCGCGCGCACGAACGGCTGTGGTGCCAGGCCGAGAGCCGCCTGATCCACGGCCCGGAGGACGCCGCCGCCGGCCCGGTCGTCGTCGAGCGCCCGCGCGAGATCCCGGACGGCCCGGTCGAACAGTACGAGCAGCGCATTCTCAACCTCGGCGCCGCCGCGGCCGCCGTGTCCCTGCCGTTCACGCGCCCGCGCCGCGCGATCGGCATCGGCCTGGCCGCGCTGCCCAAGGCCGCCGAGGCCGGGCGCACCGCGTTCGGCGCGCGCCTGGGCCGCGTGCTGGCGACCGAGGGCGTGCTGGTCATGGACCGCGGCGTGCTCCGCCACCTGGACACCATCGACACCCTGGTCCTCGACGAGCAGGCCTTCGACACCGGCCGGATGGTTCTCAACGACCTCATCCCGCTCGGCGACGGCGACTCCCGCGAGCTGGTCGAACGCGCGTGGCAGCTGTTCGACGCGCACACCCCGGGCAAGGTCCACGAAGACAACGGCTGGCGCCTCGGCCCGCTCGACGAGCTGGGCGTCGACCAGGGCGCCCACGAGCGCGAGCAGCTGGAGAAGCGCGGCGCGGCCGCGGTCCTCGGCCTGGTGCACGACCAGCAGCTCGCCGCGGTCATCGGGCTCGGCAGGCAGGTGCCGCCGGGCGTGGCGGCGGTGATCGCCGCCGCGCGCCGCTCGAACATCGAGGTGATCAGCGCCAACGGCGGCCACGCCGCGTTCGAAGCCGATCGGCTGATGCCCGGCGGCGACCGTCTCGTCTCGACCGTGCGCGAGCTGCAGGGCGACGAGCACGTGGTGATGCTGGTGTCCGACGACCGCCGCGCGCTCGGCGCCGCCGACTGCGGCATCGGCACGCAGCGCCCCGGCGACCCGCCGCCGTGGGGCGCGCACCTGCTGATCGGCGAGGAGATCGGCGTGGCGGCCCTGGTCGTCGACGCGATCGCCGCCGCCCGCGAGGTCAACCGCGACAGCATCTGGCTCTCGCAGGGCGCGACCGGCGTCGGCGCGGTCGCCGCGCTGCAGCCCGGGCGCCGCAGCCCGGCCAACCGCGCGATGCGGGCGGTGAACCTGGGCGCGGCCGTCGCCCTGACCAACGCGCACCGCCGCGCGAAGCGGCTCGCCGACCGCGACACCAGCCTCGCCGGGGACGCCGCGCCCTGGCACCTGATGCCGGTCGACGTCGTGCTGGACCGCCTCGACACCGATCCGGACGGCCTCAGCGACGACGCCGCCCAGAAGCGCGCCAGGGCCCGCGGCACCGGCAGCGGCGGCCGGACCAGCCTGATGCAGGCGTTCATCAACGAGCTGTCCAACCCGCTCACCCCGGTCCTGATCGGCGGCGCCGCGCTGTCCGCGTCGGTCGGGTCGCCGGTGGACGCCGCGCTCGTCGCCGGAATCACCGGCGTGTCCGCGCTGGTCGGCAGCGTCCAGCAGGTGCACACCGAGAAGCAGCTGGCCGAGCTGCTGAGCCGGTCGGCGATCAGCACGACCGTGATCCGGGACGGCCGGGAGCGTGTGGTCAGCGCCGACGACCTGGTGCCCGGCGACGTCATCAAGCTGACCTCCGGCGACGTCGTGCCCGCCGACTGCCGCCTGCTCGAAGCCGACGGCGTCGAGGCGGACGAGTCGTCGCTGACCGGTGAGTCCCTGCCGGTGTCCAAGGACCCGGCGCCGGTGATCGCCGGGGACGTCGCCGAGCGCGCGTCGATGCTCTACGAGGGCACGACGATCGCGGTCGGGGAGGCCATCGGCGTCGTCGTCGCGACCGGCGCGGACACCGAGGCCGGCCGCAGCATGGCGATGGCGCGCGAGAACGCGCCGGTCACCGGTGTCGAGACCCGGCTGGCCGAGCTGACGTCGAAGGCGATGCCGCTGGCGATCGGGTCGGCGGTCGCGGGCGGCTGGGCCGGTCTGCTGCGCCGGGTGCCGCTCCGGCAGAGCCTGTCCGCGGCGGTGAACCTGGCCGTCGCATCGGTGCCGGAGGGGCTGCCGTTCCTGGTCAGCGCCGCGCAGCTGGCCGCCGCGCGCCGGCTCGCCGAGCACAACGCGCTGGTCCGCAACCCACGCAGCATCGAGGCGCTGGGCCGGGTCGACGTGCTGTGCTTCGACAAGACCGGGACGCTGACCGAGGGCACGCTGACCGTCCACGAGGTCGACGACGGCCACCAGCGTCGCAAGATCGAGGACCTGGACGAGGCGACCGAGTCGGTGCTGCTCGCCGCGTTGCGGGCGACCCCGCACGCCGACGACCCGTCCGACCTGCCGCACGCGACGGACCGGGCGATCGTCGAAGGCGCGCAACGGGTTTCCGTGCAGACGAACGGCTGGGAGCTGGTCGACGCGGTGCCGTTCGAGCCCTCGCGCGGCTACCACGCCTCGCTGATGCGGGGCGACGGCGGGCTGGTGCTGAGCGTCAAGGGCGCGCCGGAGTCGGTGCTGCCGCGGTGCGATCTGGGCGAGGCGCAGCGGAAGAAGCTCGCCGGGCGGATGAAGAAGCTGGCCAAGGCGGGGCAGCGGGTGCTCGCGGTCGCGGAGTCCACACCGGACAGTGCGAACCTCGACGAGGACGCGGTGCGGGACCTGCGGTTCAAGGGTTTCGTGGCGATCGCCGACCCGGTGCGGGGGAGCGCCGCGGCCGCGGCGGCGGACCTGCGCGCGGCCGGCGTGCAGATCGTGATGATCACCGGGGACCACCCGGACACCGGCGAGGCGATCGCGGGCAAGGTCAGCGAGGACGGCGCCGACCTGCACGTGGTGACCGGCGCCGAGCTGGACGCGATGGACGACGAGCAGCTGGCGTCCACTTTGGAGACCGTGGACGTGGTGGCGCGGTGCAGCCCGGCGCAGAAGGTGCGGATCATCAAGGCGTACCAGAAACACGGCCACACGGTCGCGATGACCGGCGACGGCGCGAACGACGCGCCCGCGATCCGGCTCGCGGACGTCGGTATCGCGCTCGGCGGGCACGGCGCCCCGGCCGCGCGGGCCGCGGCCGACCTGGTGGTGACCGATGACCGGCTGGAAACCATCATCTCGGCGCTCGTCGAGGGCCGGGCGATGTGGGCATCGGTGCGGGAGGCGCTGGCGATCCTGCTCGGCGGGAACCTCGGCGAGATCGGGTTCAGCGTGCTGGGCGCGACCCTGACCGGCCGTTCCCCGCTCGGGGCGCGGCAGTTCCTGCTGGTCAACCTGCTGACCGACCTGGCGCCGGCGCTGGCGATCGCGCTGCGGCGGCCCGAGGACGGCGCCGACCTGCTGCGGGAAGGGCCGGAGAGCTCGCTCGGGAAGCGCTTGCAGAAGGACATCGGCGTGCGGGCCGGGGTGACGACCCTCGGCGCGACGACCGCGTGGATGCTGGCGCGCGCGACGGGCCGCGGCCGCCGGGCGAGCACGGTCGCGCTGGCCGGGCTGGTCGGCACGCAGCTCGGGCAGACCCTGCTGACGGGCGGCTGGAACCGGTCGGTGCTGGCGACGTCGCTCGGTTCGGTGGCGCTGCTCGCGGCGGTCATCCAGACGCCGGGCGTGAGCCAGTTCTTCGGCTGCACCCCGCTCGGCCCGATCGGCTGGGGGATGGCGCTGGGCAGTGCGGGCGCGGCGACGGCGCTGGGCGCGGTGGTCGGCCGGACGATCGAGGAGTGAGGTCAGGCCCGGGTGGGCGCGGGCCGGTTCACGTGGCCCGTTCCAGGCGCTGGCCCAGCTCGATGGCCAGCCGTTGCACGAAGACCTGGGCGGAGCCCAGGCGAGCGCGGTTGGTGTTGCCCAGCTGCTTGACCTCGGCGGCGACGGCCAGATCACCCACGGCCTCGACCACGACGCACTGGGACAGGTCGTCCTCGCCGATGGTGCAGAACGCGACCCCGGCGTCGATGTCCGAGAAGGGCGGGACCTGCACGGTGACGATCCGGCCGGGCCCGACGTCGCCCCGGCACCCGGAAGTCATCCGCACCTCCCACACCGCCGCCGACGCCTCGATCACTTCGTAACGGACAGCCAGCTCGGTGACGGCGTAGTCCTCGTTCTGCCACTGTGCGCGCTCGGCCGCGACGATGTTCGCGTCGGAGGTCAGGGTGTCGGCGCACTTCTCGACGAGCGCGTAGCCCTTGTCATCCGGCTCGGCGAACGGCACCGCCCCGGAGGCGCGATCGAGATCCAGCAGTGCCCCGTCGTCGTCGGTGAGCATCACCGACACCAACCGCTGCTGGTCCTCGGGTGTGGGCAGCGGTCGCGCGGACCCCGGCGCTGTAGGAGCCGCGTCCTCCGGCTGCTCCGGCGGCGGTGTCACCGTGCACGCCGACAAGGCCAACAGCGCAACCAACAGCCACCCGCGCACGCGAACCTCCTCGTAACGCCGCGTCGCGCGCGGACGGAACGAAGATCGCCGACCGGTGGCTTTCCGTTACGGCGGCACGAATCAGGCGTGCAGGCTCGTGCCCGGGGCGAGGCGTCGCACCGCGTCCTCCATGTGCGCCTCCAGCAGCGACACCGCCAGCTCCTCGTCGCCGGCGCCGATCGCCTCCGCGATGCGCTTGTGCTCGGTCACCCGCTCCTCGTTCGTCGCGTAGGTGCGGTGCAGTGCGGACAGGCACATCCGCGTCTCGATCAGCAGCGTGCGCGCCATCCGGCCGAGCCGCTTGGACCCCGACGCCGCCACCAGCTCTTCGTGGAACCGGACGTCCGCCGCCGAGACCTCGTCCCCGTCGGTGGCCGATGCCATGTCCTCGACCGCGTCCATCAGCCGGACGGCCAGGCCCTCGCGATCACCGTGCCGCAGCACCCGGATCAGCGCCGCCCGCTCGATCGCGAACCGCGCCGAGTAGATGTCGTGCACGTCCTCCGGTTCGAGGTCGATCACGAACAGCCCGCGGTGCCGCTCGCTGCGCAGCAGGCCCTCCGACACCAGCCGCTGCATGGCCTCGCGCAGCGGGCCGCGGGACACCTGGAACCGGCCGGCCAGCTCGGTCTCCCCGAGCTGCGTGCCCGGCGCGAACGTGCCGTTCATGATCGCCTCGCGGAGCTGCCGCGCGATGATCGCCGCGGTCGACTCCCGGCTCACCGGTTCGATGTCGGTCAGGGCCATCGTTCACCTGCCTTCTGCGAACAGTCTGCCCAGCTGCTCGCACCGGGGCACCTGGCCGGTCAGCCGGAGCCCTTCCCAGATCGTCACCTGGTTCGCGGTGAGCACCGGCTTGCCCAGCCGCTCCTCGATCGCGCCCAGCACACCCAGCGTGCGCATCGCCGTGTCCGGGACCAGGACGGCGTCGGCCGCCGGGTGATCATGCGCCACCGCCAGTTCGACGACGGCCTCGGGGCTCAGCCGGCCCACCTCGGCGGCCGTGTCGATGTCCTCGCTCGACATCGCGACGACCTCGATCCCGCCCGCGCCGAGGAACTCGACGAACAGCTTCGCCACGTCGTCCGGGTAGCTCGCGGCCACCGACACCCGCGTCAGCCCGAGCGCCTGCGCGGCCCGCACGAACGCGAAGGACGTGCTCGACGCCGGCTTGCCCGCGGCCGCCGACAGCTTCTCCACCTGCTCGTGCGCGCCCTGCCAGCGGTAGACGAAGCTGCCGCTGGTGCAGGCCCACACCACCGCGTCCGGCTCGTGCTTGGCGAGCAGCGCGGCGCCCTCGGCCAACCGCGTCTCGCTGCCCAGGTCGAGCAGCTCGGGCACGGCGTGCAGGTCGGTGCCGTAGATGTGCTCGACCGGCAGCGAGATCCGGTAGCCCAGCAGCCGCTCGGCGAACGGGTAGTCGTCCTCCGCGGCGTGGTCCGGGTAGATGAAGCCGACGGTCGCCATGCACAAACCTCCAGTATTGTCGACAATCCTACGGTAGCGGGTTCAGGACACTTCGCGCAGCCACTTGCCGGGTCCGACGATCGGCAGCTCCATGCGTCTCAGGCAGGCCCACATCGTCAGCTGGTTCGCGGTCAGCACGGGCTTGCCCAGGGCCACCTCCAGCGGTTCGATCACGTCGTACGTCGGGAGGTTCGTGCAGCTCACGAAGATCGCCTCGGCGTCCGGGTGGTCGGCGCCCAGGATCCGCTCGGCGATCGTGCGGTAGCTGACCTTCCAGATCCCGCCGCCGAGCCCGAGGTGGTCGCTGGAGACGGTGTCCACGTTCAGCTCGGCGAGGAAGTCGTGCAGGCTCTGCGTCAGGTCCGCGTCGTACGGGGTGATGACCGCGACGCGGTGGACGTCCAGCAGGTGCAGCACCTCGGCCAGCGCGCCCGACGTGGTGACCGAGTCCGGGGCGCCGGCGTCGCAGATCGCCTTGCATAACGACCGCTCGTAGTCGAGGCCGTTGACGAAGCTGCCCGACGTGCACAGGTAGGCGACCACCTCCGGCTCGACGTGCAGGACGTCGCGGGTCGCGGCGGCCAGGTGCTGGTGGTTGCTGACCAGCTGCGCCATCTCCATGCTGACCGGCACCGGCTCGTACGGGGTGCGGGCGAGGTGCAGCGACACCTCCATCGGGATCCAGCGCCAGAGCTCGCGCTCGAGGGCCAGGTCGAAGGGTGCGATGACTCCGATGCCTCGCTGCGCCAGTGGCCCGTCGAAGACAGGGAAGTCGAAATCCAAGGCTCAGCCTCCGGGACGTTCTGAAGGAAGCCTCCGGGGTGGCTCCTCGGATTGTTGACAATCATACGACCGGCTCTTACCGTGTCAACGGTGATCGGCATGGAGAAACCGGTGCTGGCGGTGCTGTGCGGTGACGACCAGGCCCGGAACCTCACCGAATCGCCAGCCATGCAGCCCATCGAATCCGCGGCCGTGGTGCGTTACACCGGCGAGGCCGGCCTGGCCGACGCGCTGCGGGACGCCGACGCCCTGTTCGTCTACGACTTCCTCTCCCGTGCGGTGCCCGACGCGTGGCACGCCGCGAACCGGCTGCGGTGGCTGCACATCGCCAGCGCGGGGGTCGACCCGGTGATGTTCCCCGGGATGCGGGACAGCGACGTCGTGCTCACCAACTCGCGGGGCGTCTTCGACGATTCGATCGCCGAGTACGTGCTGGGGGTGATCCTCACCTTCGCCAAGGACCTGCACACCTCGCTCGACCTGCAGCGCGCGAGCCGCTGGCAGCACCGCGAGACCGAGCGGATCGCCGGGCGGTCGGTGCTGGTCGTGGGCACCGGGCCGATCGGCAGGGCGATCGCGCGGATGCTGCGCGCGGTCGGGATGCGCGTCGCGGGTGCCGGACGGCGGGCGCGCTCGGGAGACCCCGACTTCGGCGACGTGCACGCCTCCGGCCGGCTGGTGGACCACCTGCCCGGGTACGACTACGTCGCCGCCGTGGCGCCGCTGACCGAGCAGACGAAGGGCCTGTTCGACGCGGCCGCGTTCGCCGCGATGAAGCCGTCCGCGCGGTTCGTCAACGTCGGCCGGGGTGAGCTGGTCGTCACCGCTGACCTGGTCGAGGCGCTGCGGACCGGCGGGATCGCCGGTGCCGCGCCGGACGTGTTCGACACCGAGCCGCTGCCGGTGGACAGTCCGCTGTGGACGATGCGGAACGTGCTGGTCTCGCCGCACATGTCCGGTGACTTCATCGGGTGGCGGGACACGCTGGTCGAGGTGTTCGCGGACAACTTCCACCGCTGGCAGACTGGCGCCCCTCTTCGTAATGTCGTGGACAAGCAGCTGGGGTACGTGCCGTCCGATCGGTGAGGAGTTCCGATGACCCTGTTGACGGCGAGTGAGCTGGTCGCCGCGTATTCGACCGGCGAGATCAGCCCGGTCGAAGCGACCGAGGCCGCGCTGCGCTCGATCGAGGAGCGGGACAGGGAGTGCAACGCGTTCTGCCTGGTCGACCCGGAGGTGGCCCGCGAGGGCGCCAAGGCGTCGGAGGCGCGGTGGCGCGAGGGCAATCCGATCGGCTCGCTGGACGGGGTGCCGACCTCGATCAAGGACATGTTCCTGACCCAGGGCTGGCCGACCCTGCGCGGTTCGACGTGCATCGATCCGGACCAGCCGTGGGACGTGGACAGCCCGGTCACCGCGCGGCTGCGGGAGAACGGGCTGGTCCTGCTCGGCAAGACGACCACGCCGGAGCTGGCGTGGAAGGGCGTGACCGACAACCCGCTGACCGGCGTGACCCGCAACCCGTGGAACCCGGCGAAGACCCCCGGCGGGTCGAGTGGCGCCAGCGGCGCGGCGGTGGCGGCCGGGATGGGTGAGCTGTCGGTGGGCACCGACGGTGGCGGGTCGGTGCGGATCCCGGCGTCGTTCTGCGGGATCGTCGGGCTGAAGCCGACATACGGTCGTATCCCGTTGTGGCCGGCGAGCCCGTTCGGGGCGTTGTCGCACGCCGGGCCGATGGCGCGGTCGGTGTCGGACGTGGCGTTGTTGCTGGACGTGCTCGCGTTGCCGGACCACCGGGACCCGAACGCGCTGGAGCCGCCGGCGGGCGCGTACCGGGAGGCGGTGCGGCGGGACGTGCGGGGGTTGTTCGCGGCTTTCTCGCCGACGCTGGGGTGGGCTTCGGTGGATCCGGAGGTGCGGCGGATCGTCACGTCGGCGGTCGCGACGCTGGACGAGGCCGGGTTGCGGGTCGAGGAGACGGACCCGGGCTTCGCCGACCCGCGGGAGGCGTTCGACGTGCTCTGGTCGACCGGCGCGGCGCAGTGGCTGGACACGTTCCCGCCCGGTTCCGAGGCGAAGGTGGACCCGGGCCTGCGGCGGGTGTGGGAGCAGGGGAAGACGTACTCGGCGGCGGACTACCTGGCGGCCAACGCGGAGCGGGCGTCGCTGGGAATCCTGATGGGCGAGTTCCACAGCCGGTTCGACGTGCTGATCACCCCGACGGTCGCGATCCCGCCCTTCGAGGCGGGTTTCGAGGTGCCGCCGGGGAGCGGGATGAGCGGCTGGCCGGACTGGACGCCGTTCACGTACCCGTTCAACATGACCCAACAACCGGCGATCAGCGTACCGGCGGGTTTCACGGCGGACGGGCTGCCGGTGGGGTTGCAGATCGTGGGGCCGCGGCACTCGGATGATCTGGTACTTGCGGTCGCGCGGCTGGTCGAGGAGGTTCGCCCGTGGCCGACGGATCGGCCGGCGGGGCGTTGAGGTTTGCCGCGTGGGCTGGCTTGGTGCTCCGGGGTGGGGCGTCTGTTGCTGCTTCGCGGTGAGGTGGGCGTTGCTGCTTCGGGATGAGGGGGGCCGATCCTTCGCGGTGTGTTGGCGGGTGTTCCAGTCGGTGTCGAGTGAACGGACCACCGACGAGAAGCCCACTCTGGCACGCCACTAACAACCCGATGAGACGTGCACCTCGCGCGGCGATGAATGCTCCATTCACCGCCGCGTGAGGTGGGTGCTTCGGCCGGCTTGGGGAGGGCCTGCGTGAGTGGGAACCTCGCTGGGTGATGAACGGTCCCGTCATCCACCCACCGCCGCCACCCGCTCCACAAAGGACCTCCCCCGCTCCGCGATGCGGCTTCGTTCGCCGTGTGTTGTGCTGGACCCATGCGGAGAACGACTTTGGGCAAGAGCGGACTCGACGTCTCCCGGATCGCCTTCGGGACCTGGCAGCTCGGCGGCGACTGGGGCTCCTTCGACGAGGACGCGGCCGTCCAGGCCATCCAGCACGCCCGCGAGCTGGGCGTCAACTTCTTCGACACCGCCCAGGCGTACGGCTTCGGCAAGTCGGAAGCCCTCCTCGGCCGTGCCCTGCGCGACGAGCTGAAGCGCGACCGCGACAACCTGGTCATCGCCACCAAGGGCGGCATCAACCCGGGCAGCGACCGGCCCCGCGACGCCCGCCGCGACTGGCTGCGCAAGGGCGTCGAGGAAAGCCTGCGCCACCTCGCCCTCGACCACATCGACCTGTACCAGGTCCACTGGCCCGACCCGGACACCCCGGCCGACGAAACCGCCTCGGCCCTGCAGGAACTCGTCGACCAGGGCAAGATCCGCCACGTCGGCGTGTCCAACTACGACACCGAACAACTGGCCGCGTTCGACCGCACCCGCCCGGTCGAGACCCTGCAGCCGCCCTACCACCTGTTCCGCCGAGCCATCGAGGACGACCCGCTCCCGTACTGCCGCGAACACAACATCGGCGTCCTCGTCTACAGCCCGCTCGGCAGCGGCCTCCTCACCGGCGCCCTCACGCCGCACACCACGTTCGAGCCCGGCGACTGGCGCGCCAAGTCCGGTGCGTTCCAGGGCGCGAACCTCCAGAAGAACCTCGAGGTCGTCGAGCAGCTGAAGAACCTCGCGGCCGAGAAGGGCGCCACCGTCAGCCAGCTCGCCATCGCGTGGACCCTGCACCAGCCGGGCGTCCACGTGGCGATCGTCGGCGCGCGGCGGGCCCGCAACATCGAGGACAGCGTCGCCGCGGCGGACCTCGACCTCACCCGTGACGACCTCGCCCGCATCGAGGAGATCACCTCGCGCGGCGTCCAGGTCGAGGGCGCCAGCCCGGAGGGCGTCGCCTGACGCGAGAGGCGGGGGCCGGCCCACGGCCCCCGCCACCGTCAGCGCGCGGCGAACTCCAGTTCCTCCAGCGCGGTGTCCAGGTGCGTCAGGATCCGCTGCAGGTGCGGCACCGACCGGCGGCAACCGGTGATCCCGAAATCCAGGTTGTCCCCGTTGTTGGTCAGCGTGATGTTGAGCGCCTGCCCGTCCAGCAGCACCGACGCCGGGTAGATGCCGTCGAGCTTCGCGCCGTTCCAGTACATCTGCTTGCGCGGCCCGGGCACGTTCGAGATCACCAGGTTGAACGGCGGTCGCGTGTTGGTCACGACCCCGGGCACCGGCGAAATGCCCAGCTGCGCCACGTTGATGCCGGACAGCAGCAGCGCCTGCAGCGGCGTCAGCTCCTTGAAGATCCGCTTCGCCTCGCGCATCGACTGGTGGATCGTCATCAGCCGCGACGCCGGATCCGGCTTGTCCGTGCCGAGGTTGCACAGCACCGCGCCGATCTGGTTGCCCGCCGCCTCACCGGTGTCGGTCGGCTTGCGCATCGACACCGGCACCATCGCGATCAGCGGCGCGTACGGCAGCGCGCGCTGTTCGATGAGGTAGTCCCGCAGCGCGCCGGAGCACATCGCGAGCACCACGTCGTTGCGGGAGGTCCCGGTGGCGGTGGCGATCGCGCGCACCCGCTTGAGCGGCCACGACTGCGCGGCGAACCGGCGTGCGCCGCCGATCGGGACGTTGAAGATCGTCTTCGGGGCCTGCATCGGCAGCAGCAGCGTGTGCTCGCGGAACGCCTCCCGCGCCACCTTCGCCGCCGCCGGCGCGATTCCCGCGATCTGCTTCAGCGAGCCGGTGCCCATGCGCAGCAGTGACCGTGCGTTACGCGGCGGCTTGCCGCGCGGCATCTGACGCGAGCCCCACGGCGGCGGGCAGCTGCGGTCGTCCGGATCGTCGGACAACGTGCCCTGCAGGTGCCGCAGCGCCGAAACGCCGTCCATCAGCGCGTGGTGCACCTTGCTGTACATCGCGAACCGGCCGTCCTGCAGGCCTTCGACCAGGTGGATCTCCCACAGCGGACGGTGCCGGTCGAGCAGCGTGCTGTGCCAGCGCGAGGTCAGCTCCAGCAACTCGCGGACCCGGCCCGGATACGGCAGCGCGGAATGCCGGAAGTGGTAGTCGAGGTCGAGATCGTCGTCGCGCGCCCAGGCCGCGTAACCGAGCGTGTTCACCGGGCGGGCCACCCGCTGCCGGAACAGCGGGCGGACGTCGGTGTTCTTGACCAGGTCCTCACGCAGGCTGCGCAGATAGGTGTGGTCGGCGCCGTCGGGGGTCTGGAACAGCTGCAGGCCACCGACGTGCATCGGGTGCTCGCGGCTTTCCACCAGCAGGAACATCGAGTCGGTGAAGGGCATCAACGGCATCGGTGACCACCTCTCCGGTCCGGGGCGCTTGCGTGCCCAGGGTCATGGAGTCTACGCGCACTGCTACGGCCCGGAGCACAATCTACGCTGAGGGAATGACCATCCCGACGGACCCGGAAAGGGGCGAGTTCAAGCGATCGCCGAACCGCTTCACGGCACGGATCACGGCCGACGGCGCGGATGGCTGGCCCGTCGAGGCGGGCCGCTACCGGCTGGTCGTCAGCCGCGCGTGCCCGTGGGCCAGCCGCGCACTGATCGTGCGCCGGTTGATGGGACTGGAGGAAGCGCTGTCCGTCGCGATCGCCGACCCGATCCAGGACGAGCGCAGCTGGCGGTTCACGCTCGACCCCGGTGGGCGCGATCCCGTGCTGGGCATCGAGTTCCTCGGCGAGGCCTACCGCGCCGCCGACCCGGACTACGACGGCGGTATCAGCGTGCCGGCGATCGTGGACATCCCCAGCGGCAAGCTGGTGACCAACGACTACCCGCAGATCACGCTCGACCTGGACACCGAGTGGGTCGCCCACTACCGCGACGGCGCGCCCGATCTGTACCCGGAGAAGCTGCGCGACGAGATCGACGAGATCAACCGCGCGGTGCACCGGGACGTCAACGCCGCCGTGTACGAGGCGGGCTTCGCCACGAAGCAGCCCGCCTACGACGACGCCTACCGGCGGCTGTTCGCCCGGCTCGACGAGCTGTCGGACCGGTTGTCGCGGCAGCGTTATCTGGTCGGGGACACGATCACCGAGGCCGACATCCGGCTGTTCACCACCCTCGTCCGGTTCGACCCGGTCTACCACGGGCACTTCAAGTGCAACCGGCACAAGCTGACCGAGATGCCGGTGTTGTGGGCGTATGCGCGGGATCTGTTCACCACCCCCGGTTTCGGCGACACCGTGGACTTCGACCACATCAAGCGGCACTATTACCAGGTGCACGAGCAGGTCAACCCGACGCGGATCGTGCCCGGTGGTCCGGACCTTTCCGCGTGGGCCGAGCCGCACGGGCGCGCCGACCTGGGCGGACGGCCGTTCGGCGACGGCACACCACCGGGGCCACCGCCCCAGGACGAGGTCGTGCCCCCGCAGTGGTGACGGGGTGCCATACTCTGACGGCGTGACGAAGACCGGCGCCCAGCACCTCGTGGACGCGCTGCTCGAGCTCGGGGCCGAGGTCGCGTTCGGTCTTCCGGGCGTGCACAACCTGCCGATCTGGGAGGCGCTGGCCGACAGCCCGCTCCGGCTGATCGGCGTCCGGCACGAACAGACCGCCGGGTACGCCGCGGACGGGTTCGCGCGGGCGACCGGCAAGCTCGGCGTCGCGATCGTGACGACCGGGCCGGGCGCGGCGAACACGATCGCCGCGGTCGGGGAGGCGATGGCCTCGGGTTCGCCGGTGCTGGTGATCGCCACCGACATCCCGGCGGGACTGCGGCGGCCCGGCATGGTGCGCGGTGTGCTGCACGAGACCAGCGACCAGGCCGCGCTGTTCGCGCCGGTCACCAAGGCGGCGGTCACCGTCGAGACACCCGAGGACCTGGCGCCCACGGTCCTGCGCGCCGCCCGGCTGGCGATGCGGCCGCAGAGCGGTCCGGTGTACGTCGGGATCCCCACGGATTTCCTGCGGCACAACGGTTCCCGCGGCGCCGACCCGGAGCCGACGGACGCTTTCCCGGCGCTGGCACTGGCGGATCTGGACGCTGCCCGGCGCATGCTGGCGATGGCGTCGAGGCCGCTGATCTGGGCCGGTGGCGGCGCGGTGCGAGCCGAGGCCGGCGCCGTGATCGGGCAGCTGGCGGAGAAGCTCGCCGCGCCGGTGCTGGCCGCGTTCGCCGCGCGCGGGTTGCTGCCGCCGGCGCACCCTTGTGCCGCGCCGACCCCCGTGCACGCCCCGGAGGTGGGCGCGCTGTGGGACGAGGCCGACGTGGTGCTCGGCATCGGCACGGATTTCGACGGCCTGATGACGCAGAACTGGCTGATGCCCAAGCCGCCGAAGCTCATCGTGATCAACGTCGACCCCAAGGACGCGGCCAAGAACTACCCGCCCGACATCACCCTGGTCGGCGACGCACGAGACGTGGTGCCCCAGTTGCTGCAGGGCCTGCCGGCGCGGCCCGGGCTGGCGGAGCTGACCGAGCGACTGCAGCGGGTGTCGGACCAGGTGCGCCGTCGGATCCGCAGCGAGGAGCCGCAGGCCGCGGATTTCCTGCGCACGCTGGAAGAGACCCTGCCCGACCGCGCGATGCTGGTGGCTGACATGTGCATCGCCGGCTACTGGGCGGGCGGGTTCCACCGCGTGGCGGCGCCGCACCGGTTCGCCTACCCCATGGGCTGGGGCACGCTCGGGTTCGGCTTCCCGGCCGCGCTGGGTGCGGCGGCCACCGGGGCGGGCCGGGTGGTGTGCATCAGCGGCGACGGCGGGTTCCTGTACGGGTGCGGCGATCTGGCCACGCTGGCGCAGGAGTCGCTGCCGGTGACGGTCATCATCGTCGACGACGGTGGTTACGGCATGCTGCGGTTCGACCAGGACCGGGAGGGCCTGCCGCACCGCGGGGTCAACCTGCACACGCCGGACTTCGTCGGTCTGGCGCGGTCGTTCGGCGTGGACGCCGGCCGGGTGGAGGGTTTCGGCCGTGCGTTCCGGCGGTTGCTGGGGGAGTTCGTGCGCAGTGATGAGCCGAATGTGTTGGTGGTGCGGGCGTCGTTGAAGCCACCGGTGAATACGTCGCCGCGGTGGTATCGGGCGATGCGGTCGCGGTGAGGGTGGTTGCTGGGCCCGGTTGGTCGTGGATCCGGGCTGCCGCGGTCCGCCACCTTTCCGGTGGTCTGGTTGTTCTCCGTTGGGTGTGGGCGTTGGCGGTTGCTGGGGGAGTTCGTGCGCAGTGATGAGCCGAATGTGTTGGTGGTGCGGGCGTCGTTGAAGCCACCGGTGAATACGTCGCCGCGGTGGTATCGGGCGATGCGGTCGCGGTGAGGGTGGTTGCTGGGCCCGGTTGGTCGTGGATCCGGGCTGCCGGGGACCGCCACCTTTCCGGTGGTCTGGTTGTTCTCCGTTGGGTGTGGGCGTTGGCGGTTGCTGGGGGAGTTCGTGCGCAGTGATGAGCCGAATGTGCTGGTGGTGCGGGCGTCGTTGAAGCCACCGGTGAATACGTCGCCGCGGTGGTATCGGGCGATGCGGTCGCGGTGAGGGTCGCCGGGCCCCGCTGGTCGTGGATCCGGGCAGGCGGAAGCAATCTCGCCACCGGGGCCATCGGTGGAGGTGGTTTCGTGCGGTGCGTGTCCGGTCAGGCATTGCGGACCACCACCTTGCCGGTGGCCTGGTTGTTCTCCATGTAGGTGTGGGCCTCGACGATCTCGTCCAGCCGGAAGACCCGGTCGAGGTTCGGCTGGTACACGCCGCGCGCCACGCCGTCGACGATGGCCTGTAGTGCCTCGCCGCCGGATTTGCCCTGGATGTCGTTGCTCTGGAACGCCGTCAGCTTCGTGCCGGAGGGGATCACGGCCGTCGGCTGGAAGTCCGGGATCGACCACTCGCCGCTCAGCATGCCGGTGACGCACACCGTTCCGCCGCGCGCGGCGAGCCGCAGCGAGTCCGCCACCGTCGGCGCTCCGATCAGGTCCAGCACGTAGTCCGGGCCCTCCGGGCACAGTGCGCGAACACCGGCGGCGATGTCCCCGCCGTCCACCACGACGTGTGACGCCCCGGCCTTCTCCAGTGCCGCCACCTTCTCCCGGTTGCGCGTGGTCGCGATCGTCACCAGCCCGCGCTCCCGCGCCAGCGACAACATCGCCATCCCCACCGACGACGTGCCACCGCGGACCAACAGGCTCTGCCCCGGCGAAGTCGCGCCGAACGTGGCCAGCGATCCCCACGCCGTCAGGTAGGTCTCCGGCAGCGCGGCGAAGACGTCCCACGGCAGATCGGTCTCCACCGGGATCAGCAGATCCTCCGGCAGCAGCGCGTATTCCGCGTACCCGCCATCGAACTCCCGGCCCATCTCGCCCATCACCGCGGCCACCGTGGTTCCCGGCGCCAGCCGCACGGAGTCCACGACGACGCCGACGCACTCGATGCCCAGGACCCGCGGGAACCGCACGTTCGGCGAAAGCCCCTGCCGGGTCATCAGCTCCGACCGGTTCAGCCCGAACCCCTCGACCCGCACCAGGGCCCAGCCGTCCCGCACCTCGGGCGTGGGAATCTCCCGTACCCGCAACACCTCCGGTCCGCCCGGACCGTCCACCACGACTGCTCGCATGTTCGTCCCCCTTCAGACAACGCCACGTTAATCAGGGGGTCCGACAATTCCGGGGGCGTCACGAACGGCGTTCACCCGAGCGGCGTAACGCGCGAGCTGCGTCACGGACTATTCGTCCCGTTTGGACGGTGTGGGGAGAGCGGCCGTCAGTCTTCGCCGCGGGAGATCTCCGCCGGGATCGGACGCTCGCGCAGGGCGACGGCCACCGCGTAGAGGTTCTTCGCCATCAGGCCGGCCACCTGGTGGACGTACTGGTGGCCGTGGTCGGTGTCGCTGTAGCTCGGGCCCGGTCCGGGACCCATGTTCCAGTACACCCAGGCCTGGCCGGGGATGGTGAAGCCGATGTCGCCGAGCGCGCCGTTGATCTCGCTGATGACGTGGTGCGCGCCGTCCTCGTTACCGGTCACGACCACGCCCGCGACGCGATTGTATGCAACCGGTGTACCGTCCTCGCCCGTCTCGGACAGCATCGCGTCCATGCGCTCGATCGCGCGCTGCGCGAGGGACGAGGGGTGCCCGACCCAGGTCGGCGAGGCCATGATGAGGATCTCCGAGCGCAGGATCTCCTCGCGGATGCGGGGCCACTCGTCGCCGTCGCCCATGTCGCTGCTGACGCCGGGCTTGATGTCGTGGTCGACCAGGCGGATGCTCCGGACGTCGGTGCCCAGCTCACGCAGGCCGGCGGCCACGACCTCGGCCAGCGCGTCGGTGTTCGACGGCTCCGGCGAGGGCTTCAACGTGCAGTTCAGGATGGTCGCGCGCATGGGACGGGCTTCCCGTCCGGTCGATCCGCGAAACAGGACGACTGACGGCCCGGCGTGTGGGTAGCCCCCGGGGCGAACGAACCACCAGAGGAAGGAGTTCGACCGTGTCGGCCCCGAATCCGATTCAGATGCAGAAGTTCCTGTCGGGCGTGGACTACCCGTGCACGCGCGACGCGCTGGTCGACCACGCGCAGAGCCAGGGTGCGCCGGACGACGTGCTGGACCACCTGCGGCAGTTGCCGGACCGCGAGTACGACGGCCCGAACGCCGTGAGTGCGGAGTTCTCCAAGACCTGACGCCGGACGTGTCGATGCGGCGCCGTGCACACCCGCGGCGCCGCACTGCCGCTCTCATGCCGCGCGCGGCCGCCGGAGCAGGGCCGCGGTGGTGGCGGCTCCGGCCAGCGCGACCGCGGCGCCGAGGGTGATGAGGTGGTCGAGACCGTCGGCGAAGGCGGTGGCCGGGAAGGCACCCAGCACCGCGCCGTACACCGCGACCCCGAGGGCGAACCCGAGCTGGAGCGCGGTGTTGTTGACACCGGCGGCGACGCCGATCCGCCTCGGCGGCACGTCGACCGCCAGCGAGCCGAGCGCGGGAAGTGCGACGCCGCAACCGAACCCGGCGACGATCATGCCGGCGACCAGGTGTGCCGACCCGGTGTCCCGTGTGATCCCCAGCATGAGCAGCAAACCGAGGCCGATGAGCCCGAGTGCGCCGCCGACGCCGAGCCACGGCGGGATGCGCTCCAGAACCGCCCCGACGACCGCTCCGGCGACCATGATCGGGGCCACGACGGGCAGGAACGCCAGGCCCGTCTCGACGACGCTGTAGCCCAGCTGATCCGTGAAGTAGACGGAGAAGTAGACGAACAGGGCGAACACGCTGCCCTGGACCGCGAAGGGCCCGATCTGGGTGCCCACGAACCGGCGGCTGCCGAACAGGCTCAGGTCGAGCATCGGGTGGGCATGCCGGTGCTCGACGGCGAGGAACACCGCCAGGCTGACGGCGGCGACCGTGAGGCAGATCAGCACCTCCGGGTCGGCCCAGCCCCGTTCACCGGCGTGCAGCAGGGCGTAGACCAGCGAGACCAGCGAGACGGCCCACAGCACGGGTCCGCGGACGTCGATCCGGCGTCCCCGGGCGAGTTCTTCCACGCTCGGCAAGCGGATCCAGCCGATGACCACGGCGGCGAGCGCGACCGGCAGGTTGAGGAAGAAGATCCACCGCCAGCCCAGCCCTTCGGTCAGCAGGCCCCCGGCAACGGGACCGAGCACGACGGCGACGCCGGCGGCCGTGCCGCGGACCGCGAAGGCCGTGCCGCGTGCCGCGCCCGTGTAGCACTGCCCGATCAGGGCGAGCGTGGTCGCGAAGATGACCGCGCCGGCCAGTCCCTGCGTGACGCGCGCGGCGACGAGGACCCCGACCGTGGGCGCGAGTCCGCAGGCCAGTGACGCCACGGCGAAAGCGGTCACCGAGAGCAGGAACAGCCTGCGCCGCCCGTAGCGGTCCGCGAGCGCTCCCGCGGTGAGCTGCACGGCGGCCATGGCGATCGTGTACGCGTTCACCACCCATTGCAGGTCACCGAGCCCGCCGTCCAGGTCCCGGCCCATCGCCGGGAGGGCGACCGTCACCACGGTCGCGTCCAGCATGAGCATGAACACCGCGAGCACGATCCCGGCCAGCGGCAGCCAGTCAACCCGCCCGTCCGTCCGTTCCGCTTGTCGTTCCACCACGAGACCCTCCCTATCGCCGATAGGGACTATCTATCACTGATAGACGTGGTCTTGCAATGGTAGGCTCCGGCGAGGAGGGATGATGACCGCGCAGGGTTGGCACTATCCGTGGCCGGAGCACGCCACCGGTGAGGGACGTCTGGACCGGGCCGGGATAGTCCGGGCAGCGCTGGAACTCCTGGACACCGACGGCGTGGAGCAGTTCAGCACGCGCAAGCTGGCGGCCCGGCTGGGGATCAAGTCACCGTCGCTGTACTGGCACGTGAAGGGCAAGGAGGAGCTGTTCGCGCTCGTCGTCGACCACGTGGTGGGCGAATGCCGGTTGCCGTCCCGCCGGGCTGGGTGGCGCCAGCAGCTCGAGGACATCGGCCACGGGCTGCGCAGCGCCCTGGTCACGCATCCGGCGGCCCCGCGGCTGCTGTTGGGTCAGCCGCTGTTCGGCCCGAACGGGCTGCGGCTCGCCGACCACGTCATCGGCGCGCTGCGCGACCACGGCTTCGGCGACCGGCTCGCGAGCCACGGCTACATCGTCTTCCTCAACTACGTCGTCGGCTTCGCCATCCAGGAGACCGCGTTCGGCAAGGGGCCCGGTGGGCGCGAGCGGCTGGACCAGGTGGACGCGTTTTTGGCCGGTTTGCCCGCGGACCAGTACCCGGACCTGGTGGCGGTGGCGGGCGAACTCACCGCCGGGCGGTTCACGTCCCGGTTCGACCTCGGGCTCGGCGCCATCCTGGACCGGCTGGACACCGAGCGGGAAGCCGGCTGACCACGCTGTTCGCCCCGGGGCGGGTGGACCGGTCAGAAGGCGTTCAGGTGCTCCAGCAGCAACGCCGTCAGCACCTCGGGCACCTCCTCCGGGATCCAGTGCGTCACGTCCTCCAGCATCTGGAACGAGTACGGCCCGGTGACCCAGTTCTCGGTCTCCAGGGCGGGCGTCGAGCCGAACGCGACGTCCTCCGTGCTCCACACGTACAGCGTCGGCACCGACACCTTCTCGATGGTGGCCCTCGGGCGGCTCGCGCGGTACCAGTTCAGCGCCGCGGTCAGGGCGCCCGGCTCGGACAGCCGCCGGATGTACTCGTCGACGCGGCTCGGTGGCACCTTCCACTCGAACATCCGCCGCAACGCCTCGGCGTTGTTGGCCAGCATCTGGCGTTCCGTGGAACTCGACCGCCAGTCCCGCATGTACTGCGACCGCATCTGCTGGTCCTCGTCCGTGCGCATGGCGTGGCTCAACGCCCCGGGGTGCGGCGTCGACACCGCCGTCAGCGTCCGCAGGCGCTCCGGGTGCTCCGACGCCGTCCACCACGCCACCGCGCCGCCCCAGTCGTGGCCCACCAGGTCGAACCGGGACCACTCCAGCGCCCCGGCGATCGCCAGGACGTCCCCCACCAGCTCGTCCACGCCGTACTCGGCCGCCTGCTCCGGCCGCACCCCGGGCGAGTAACCGCGCTGGTCCGGCGCCACCGCGCGGAAACCCCGGTCGCCCAGCACCGCGACCTGGTACTCCCACGAGATCGCCGCCTCCGGGAAACCGTGCAGCAGCAGCACGGGCCTGCCGTCGGCCGGCCCGGCCGCGATCGCGTCGAACGTGCCGTTCGCGGTCGGGATGCTCAGGTAATCCATCACGCCCGAAACCCTACGACCCGCCACCGACAATCCCGCCGCACATCCCGTGCGTCGACCTCAAGTTTGCTGGAGTTTCTACCGTCGGCTCATGATCGAGGAGTACCCCGACGTGGAACTGGCCGCCCAGCCGATCGGCGCGGGCAGCGGTGAGGCGTACCGGCGCCGGGCGAGTGGACGCGCAACGCGCGGGTCCACGAGCGGACGCACCAGGGGTGACCCCGCCGACTTCGTGACCACCGTCAACGTCTTGCGCCGCATGGTGGCGAGCCTCGGTGGCGACGGGAACCTGCCGGACTAGGTGCCGGAGGCCACGCACAGCATCGGGCGGACGGCTGGATGGGAGACGTCGGCGCGTCACACGGACTTGATCGCGCCCCCGTCGATGAGGTGGTCCGCCCCGGTGGTGCTGCCCGCGAGCGGTGAAGCGAGGTACGCAACAAGGTCGGCGACCTCCGCGGGATTCACGAGCCTGCCGGTGACCATCCCCATGGTCGCGGGGAGGTTGTCCATCAGTTGCTCCCGGCTCAGGCCCAGGGATTCGGCGAGCTCAGCTCCATAGCCGTCCGGGGATTCCCACATGTGGGTCCGGACCGGGCCGGGTGAGACGGTGTTGACGCGCACTCCTCGCGGGCCGAACTCTTCCGCTACCGCCTTCCCGAAGGCGGTGAGCGCAGCTTTGGCGGTGGTATAGGTGATCGGACCGGCATGCGGGATTCGCGCACCGTTGGAGGAGATGTTGACGATCGCGCCGCGGCTCTTCGAAAGATGAGGGAGCGCGGCCCGCGTGGTGCGGACTGCCGCCAGGAAGTTCAAGTCGAACGCGCTGCTCCACTGCTCATCGGTGAAGGTGAGGAACCCGCCGGTCTGGCCACCGCCGTCACCGCCCCCGACGTTGTTGACCAGCACGTCGAGCCGCCCAAGCTCGGCCTCTGCCCGTTCGATGAGCTGAGCAGGGCCGTCGGGGGTGGACAGGTCGACGGACATGCTGAGCGCCCCTGTGGCCTGGAGCTCGGGTGTGATGGTCCGTGCTGCTGCCAGCACCCGCATTCCTTCGCGGAGCAAGGCCGAAACCGTGGCCAATCCGATTCCTCGGCTTGCGCCGGTCACGACAGCGACCTTGCCGTCCAGCTGCAAATCCATGAGGTCCTCCACGTTCGATTGACGTCATCAGTGATGCGACTAGGCTAGTACATGCAACACAGATGTTGCAAGTTGTGGATGAATGGCGACTGTCCTGTAGCCTGGGGGCGGGGTACGAGAAGATCACGTGGAGCAGGAGAGGCGAGGACGGCCGATGCGCGCAGACGCCGAACGGACAGCGAAGGCGATCCTCGAGGCCGCGGAACGCGTGCTGAGCGCCAATCCCGCGGCCACCATGGAACAGATCGCGGAAGCCGCGGGTGTCGCCCGGACGACGGTGCATCGCCGGTTCACCAGCCGCGAGGCCCTCGTCGATGCCATGACAGCCTGGGCCACTCAGCAGTTCCACGACGCCGTCACCAGTGCTCGGCCTGAGACTGCCCCGCCGTTGGTCGCGCTGTATCAGGTGACCGCGAACGTGCTTCGAGTCAAGATCGGCTGGGGGTTCGCCATGAACGCCGTCAAGCCCGAGGATTCCGAGACTGCACGCGTACATGCGGACGTGCTCGACCAGTGCGACCGCCTCTTCCGGAGGCTCCAGCACACAGGTGTCCTACGGCCCGACACCGACCTGACCTGGGCTCGGCGCACTTACTACGCGCTGATCCACGAAGCCGCGCAGCCCCAGCCCGCCGACGCCCGAGACGTGGACGAACTGGCGACGCTCGTCGTGGACACACTGCTGACCGGCGTCGGCCAGCAGTCGCTGAAGCCCAGCGTCTAGAAAAGACAACCTGCCGGCCCGCCAGGGCCTGTATCGAAGCCGGTCAGAGCCATTCGTTGATCGCGGCGATCTGGCCGGTGGCTTCGTAGCGCACGGCCAGCTCGTCGTAGCGCGTGGCCACGGCCCGGTTGCGTTTGTGCCGGTTGCTGGGATCGCCGCCTTGATCCGGGTCAGGCCGGGTTCTGGGCCGGCCCCCAGTCAGCCGGGGCACCCCGGATACCCGCCAAGACCGGGACGAACCCACGCGTGATCACCCGGCCCGGAAGAGGTGCGCTCTGGCGATGGTGGAGTCCACGCTGACATCCCAGGTGGCCGGCCCGGCCGCGTCGGCGACGGTTTGCAGCGCGGTGCGGATCCGCTGCCGGACACCAGCCCGCTGCCAGCACCGAAACAGCGCCTAGTACACCTAGGCCGCTTCCTCCGCGCCGACCAGCTGGTCCCAGTGCCGCTGCGCGACCGGGCGCCACTCGACGTGCCGGCGGTGGAACAGCTCCGCCGCCTTGGCGCCGCTCCAGCCGTCGGGCAGCAGGCGGCCCGGCAGGCGCGGGTCGAGGAACGGGAAGCGGCGCCACTCGTGCACGAGGCGGGTCTGTGCGTGCAGCACCGCCTCGCCCGAAGCGGGCGCCAGCGCGGCGAACTCGTCGATGAAGTCCTCGTAGCGCTCTTCCAGCGCGGTCAGATCCCAGGCCCGCGCGACCATCGCGTCCTCGTCGCCGATCCGGCCGTACGAGGCGACGAACGACATCGCTTCGGCGTCCAGCCCCAGTTCGCGCACGATCGAGTTCGCCTCGTCGTGACGGCTGGGGTCCGGGCAGATCCACACACCGGGCGTCGGCGAACCGAACCCGGCCCAGGTCAGCCGCGTGCGCAGGCTGTGCCGCAGGTCCCGCTTCGTCTCCGGCACCGACACCAGCAGCATCAGCCACGTGCCGTCCCACGGCGTGTGGTCGCGGCCGAAACCGTAGATGCGTTCCGCGCCCTCGCTCAGCAGCCGCCGGCCCGGCGTGGTCAGCGACCACCGCACGCGACGGCCGTGGCGTTGCGACACCAGCCAGCCCTCGGCGGCGGTGCGGGCCAGCGCCTGGCGCGCCGACTTCTCCTCGATGCCGAACATCGCGAGGACGTCGACGAGGGTGGAGGTCCACACCGGCCGGTCACGGGGCAGCACGAACTCACCGAGCACGGTCATCAGGACCGACCGCGCGCTCGTGTGGCTCACCTCGCGCCGCCTGCTCACGGTGGGGCGGGCCGTGGTGTCCGCGATCGCGCTCACCTCCCGCGAAGCTGACCTCGACGCCATTGGCGTTGCTCAGGTTAGCCCACGCGGAGTCGCGTGCCGTGCGCGGCGGGTCAATGGAGGAAATAGGACAGGTCCTGCACCAAATCCCATTCGGCGCGATGCCCGTCCGGCGGGCCGGTCCACGGTTCGTGAATGATCTGCTCGTCGCGGGCGCATTGCCCGCAAAGCGGGTGGCCCTGCGCGTCGAAACACCATTCCTCGTCGGCGGGGGTCTGCTCGTGGGGGACCAGGCAGCCGAAGCAGCTGTCCGCGGGGCGGAAATCCATGTGCGTTGTCATGATCGCATCCCGTGGGTCGCAGTTGAACCATGGTAGGCACGGGTCGGAGCGGTCATGAAGCGTCGTCATCCGAACGTAGCAAACGTGTGTCTCGGCTGCTGAAACTCCGTTGAACCGGTTATTGGCCGGCGTGGTTCACGGGTGCGGAAACGCGGAGAAATTGACTTCGACCGGCCGGGATTCGGCGTGTCCGGATGCCCGTTCGGGAAAACGCTTGATCAATTCCCGCACGGATGCGGTGAGTTCGGCCAGCTCGCGCGGAGTCAGGTGCAGGACGGCCGAAAAGGTTTGATCATCTGGCGCGTGGGATTCCGCGGAATCCCACCGCAGCCGCCACGGTTTGATTCGCCCCCGGCCGCGCGGCGCCTCTTCGATCAGGCCCGCCCGCGCCAGCTGTCGCAGGTGGAACGAACACAGGCCGGAGCTGTACCCGAGGCGGCGGCTCGCCTCGTTCGCGGTCACGGTGCCCAGTTCGGCGAGCAGGTCCAGCAGCGCGAGGCGGACGGGGTGGTCGGGCAGCTTCGACTCGGGTCGGTTCTCCACTTTGCAAAGTGTGCTAGTTTGCAAAGTCGTTGGCAAGGGAGGCGGAATGGCCGTCTACGTGCAGGGGCAGCCGGTCGGGGACTGCCCGCGGGTGCTGCCGGAAGCGCGCCGTGGCTCGCCGCGGCGGATCACCGAGATCGGCGAGGAGATCCTCGCTCGTCCGTGCCGCCCGGCGGCCGAGTTCGGCACGCCGGAGCTGTCGGCCCTGATCGACGACATGTTCGCCACCCTGTACGTGGCCGAGGGCGCCGGACTGGCGGCCAACCAGGTGGACGTCGACCTGCGGTTGTTCGTGTGGGACTGCTGGGACGAGTACGGCGACCGGCACATCGGCCACATCCTCAACCCGGTGCTCGACGAGGAGCCGGTCGGCGACCGGCGGCTGATCGAGGCGCCGGAAGGCTGCCTGTCCGTCCCCGGCCCGTACGCGAAGCTGCCGCGCGCCGACCACGCTGTGGTGCGCGGGGTGGACCAGTTCGGGGAGCCGCTGGTCGTCGAGGGGCGGGGCTACTTCGCGCGGTGCCTGCAGCACGAGACCGACCACCTCGGCGGCGGCCTGTACGTGGACCGGTTGCCACTGCGCAAGCGCAAGTCGGTGCTGCGCGACATGGCCAGGTCGCGGGACGAGGTTCTGGCCCGACACGCCGAGCTGGCGGACGAGCTCAGGCGATCTCGCTCGCCAGAAGGTCGCTGAGGTCCGCGCCCGGCCGCAGCTCCGCCGGGCCGGCGCCGCGGCGGAACAGGCGGGCGCCGGCTTCGTCACCGCCGAGGGTGAGGGTGTCGTCCTCGCGGCGCAGCCAGGTGCCTTCGCGCATCCCCAGCACCGGCACGTCGTTCTCCTCCAGGAACTGGTCGATCCGCTCCTCGCGGGTTTCGCCCATGTGGGTGGATTCCGGCTGCGGGTCGAGGTAGTGCGGGTTGATCTGGAACGGCACGAACCCGGCCGCGTCGAACGCGGGCGGCTGCACGATCGGCATGTCGTTGGTGGTGCGGATGGTGGGGCAGGCGACGTTCGTGCCCGCGCTCGATCCGATGTAGACGGTCCCGTGCGCGACGCGGTCGCGGATCGGGGCGAGGAGCTCGCGGCGGTAGAGCTCGCGCAGGAGCCGGAAGGTGTTGCCGCCGCCGGTGAACACGGCCTGCGCGGAGTTGAGCAACCTGATCGGGTCATCCTGGTGGGCGCCGGCGACCTCGATGCCGAACGGGGCGAGCGCCTTGGCGACGATCGCCGTGTAACCGTCGTGATCGGCGAGCGCGAACGGCACGAACACCAGGCGGCGCACGTCCTGGAGCACTTCGCCCAGCGCGTCGGTAGCGTGCTCCAGGTAGCCGCGTCCGGGCGCGGTCGAGTTGGACAGCAGCAGCAGACGCATCGATGATCCTTTCCGGCGCTCGATCCCCGAATGCCTATCACGGGCGGTCGGTGAAGTTGCGCCGGAAGTGAGCCCGGCCACTACGCTGGCGGCATGGCAGGCGACGTGCTCCCCGACCCGTCGAGCCCGTTCGGACGGCGGGTCCGCGAACGGCTCGAGACCGAGCAGGTCGTCTGGCTCACCACGACGGGCGCGGACGGCACCCCGCAGCCGAACCCGGTGTGGTTCGTGTGGCGGGACGGCGAGTTCCTGGTGTACAACGCCGCGCGCGCCAAGCGGCTGGACCACATCCGGGACCGGCCGCAGGTGGCGCTCCACTTCAACAGCGACGGGCAGGGTTCGGACGTCGTGGTGTTCCGCGGACTGGCCCGACCGGCCGACACACAACCCCCGGCACACGAGGACGCCTCGTACGTGGCGAAGTACGGCAAGGCGATGGAGCGGGTAAGCGGAAGCCTGGCGGGGTTTTCGGAGCAGTATCCCCAGGTATTGCGGGTGAGGATCAACGCGGTACGGGGATACTGACGGCGCGCAGCGCCGTGCTTTGCACCCAAGGTAGCTGGGTGGTCATCCCGTCGCCTGACATGCAACGATCACCTTGAGCCAGGGCCGCAACCCGGGCCGCCAACCGGCGGCCGAGCTACGCAACCTTGCGGCCCTGGCTCAAGGTGATATGCACAAACCGGAAGGCGACGGGATGACCACCCGGCGACCACCTGCCCGAGGTGAGGTGCCTGCATTCCCCCGTCATCCCGGAGCCTGCCCGTCCGGCGAGGACATCTTTTGATCTTTAGAGGTGACGTTGGGCAGGCGGAGAGCCCGCCCTACGGGCGGAAAGCGCCTCACGGCGCCAAAAGGTCACCTTCCGACCTCCCCCGCCCCCGATGCCTGATTGTGTTTCGGTCGCCGAGCAGGCGTGTCAAGGCGGGAAAGAGTACCTTGACACGCCTGATCGGCGACCAAAGATCGGCTGTGGATCGGGGGCGGGGGAGGTCTGGTTGGGGTAGTCGGTCCACTTGCGTTGCCGGGCGCCGGTTCGCAGGGCTGCCGCGCGGTCAGCCGAGTGCCGGGCCGCTTGCGTTGCCGGGCGCCGGTTCGCAGGGCTGCCGCGCGGTCAGCCGAGTGCCGGGCCGCTTGCGTTGCCGGCTTGCGGCTTGTTGGGCTGCCGCGCGGTCCGGTTGATTGCCGGGCCGCTTGCGTTGCCGGCCGCCGGTTGCAGGGTTGCCGCACGGCCCGCCGCTGCCGCCCCACTCGCCTTGCCGACCGCCGCCTCCCCGTCTAACCCTTCCCCTCATCCAGCAGCTCCGCTGGGTGCACCCCCATCGCCTCGGCGAGGCGGAACAGCGTGTCCAGCGTGATGTTGCGTGTGGGCCGTGGCGCGCCTTGTGCGAGTCGTGATCGTTCCAGTTCGGCGACCACCGATCGGGACACCCCGGCCCGGTCCGCCAGGTCGGCCTGGCTCAGGTCCCGGTCCCGCCGCAGCCGCCGCACGCGGGTTGCCAGGGCGCGCAGCCGGGCGTCCAGGACCTCCTCCATCGTCACAACTGCGCAGCCTACCAATGGTCGCTCGTGCCCTACTTTTTGTCTTTTCTATGCTACCTTGGAGGGGTGAGCAGAGAACTTCCCGCCACCGGTCCCGCCTACCTCTACGACCTCGTCGCCGACGATCTCGCCCGGCGCATCGAGTCGGGTGAGCTCGCGGTCAACACGCCGCTTCCCGCGGAGCAGACGCTGGCCCGGCAGTACGGCGTCTCGCTGGGCACGTGCCGCCACGCCACGAAAGTCCTCCGCGACCGTGGGCTGGTGCGGACCATCCCCTCGAAGGGGACGTTCGTCGCCGGGCGGCCCGATCGCGTGGCGATCTACTGCCTCGAACCGTTCCTGGACGTGGCCTGACTAGACGACCTGCGCGCGCACCTTCCGCAGCAGCCGCACGTCCACGCGCGCGGCCTCCGCGGCCAGCCAGTCGCCGATCACCTGCACGAACTGGTCCGGCGTCATCGGCGGGGCGGGCACGTCGAAGTCCTCGTCGGTGGTGATCTCGCCCGTGCGGCTCGGGTACACGATCAGCGCGCCGCGGATCTCCGCCCCGGGCAGCAGCGCGCGGAAGGCCTCGATCGCCTCCGGCAGCTGTGTCGCGCCGCCGCGGAAACGACGCTCGTCCCGCCACAGCTCGCCGTGCTCGTCCGCCGCGTAGTGCCCGGGCAGCCACGTCTTCGACTCGATCAGCACCAGCCGCCGCCCGGCGAGCACCGCGTGGTCGATGTCGGCGAACACCGAACCCGGCCACGCCAACCCGTGGAAGATCCGCGCCCCCGGCAGACGCGTCAGGTACCGCTCCAGCAACTCGGCCGTCAGCCGCTCGCCCCACTGGTCCGGCTCCGAGCCCGGCGAGCCGAACACGACCGTGCCGCCGAACTCGTCGTCCACCGCGCGCTCGGCCCGCGCCACCTCCAGATGCTGGCACACCAGCCAGATCGCCACCGCCGACGCCAGGACCAGCCACACCGCGACCGCCAGCGCACCCGCCATGATCGGCAGCACCACCAGCAGCAACCACGCCAGCAGCAACACCGCCGGAGCGTGCCCGGGCGCGGCCCGGTCCGCCGTCCGCGCCTTCTCCCGCGCCGCGTCCCACCACTCCAGCGCGTCCGGGTCCAGCACCGGCAACTCGGCCGTGAAACTCGGGTCCTCACCCAGCTTCCGCCCCGGCCGCCGCGCCCGGACCGGGGTGGCGGTCGCCGCCGCGCGGTCCAGCGCCCGGTCGTACGCCGCGCGCTGCAACGGGTCGACCAGCACCTCGTAGGCCTGCCGCAACGCCTGGAACTCGTCGGGGGAACCACCGGCGTCCGGGTGCACGGTCCGCGCCTTCTGGCGGTAGGCGGACTTGATCTCCGCCGTCGAGGCATGCCGGTCCACCCCGAGCAGGTCGTAGTAGCCCTCGCCGCGCACGCGGTTACTTTATGTGGTCTCCGTTTTCGCGCCACATGTGGCTAGAGTCAGCCGATGGTCCTCGACATCACGGACAGGCTGGGCATCCGCACCGGCCGCTACGTCGCGCCCGCCGGGCTCGCGGCGATCGTCCTCGGGGCCGCCCTCTTCGTCCTCCCACCGCACAGCACCCTCGCCGCGATCGCGCTCGGACTCGCGGGCGGGGCGGCCTTCGCACTGGGCACCGCCCGCCGCGCGCACGGCCGCTGGTGGGCGCTCGTCGCCGGGCTCATCAGCGCGGCCCTGCTCTTCGCGGCGCTCACGGTCGCCGGCCGCGTCGTCGCGCTGCACGCCTTCGGCCACACCGAGACCTGCACGGTCACCGACCGGGTCATGATCGAGACCGGCGCCCGCTACCACCACTACGGCTTCGTGCACACCCTCGCCTGCGGCGGCGAAACCCTCACCATCCGCACCGACCCGGGCGACCGCGTGCCGGTCGGGACCGCGGTGACGATCCTGACCAGCGACGTCCTCGAACCGGACTTCGCCGACCGGCACCCGCTCCTGTTCGAGGTGCCCGCCGTGCTCGGGTCAATCGCCCTGACCGTCGTGCTCGTGCGGCGCTCGGTCAGGTCAGCGAGCTAGGGTCCGCGGGCACGTCCACCGCGTGCCGCTGCAGGGCCTCCAACGGGACGACGTCCAGCGCCCGCTCGTGCGTCGAGGCCAGCACCACCGGCGCGGCCACACCCGCCTCGTAGGCCTGCAGCCACCGGGCGGCCACGACGCACCAGCGGTCGCCGGGCCGCAACCCGGGGAAGCCGTACTCGGGGCGGGGCGTGGACAGGTCGTTGCCGACCCCGCGCTGGTACTCCAGGAACTCCTTGGTCACCACGGTGCACACGGTGTGGCTGCCGAGGTCGTCGTCACCGGTGGTGCAGCACCCGTCCCGGTAGTACCCGGTCATCGGATCGGTGCCGCAGGGCTCGAGTTCGCCGCCCAGAACATTGCGATCGGTCGTCATGGCAGTCCGTGCTGTCGTTTCCAATCGTCCTCGCACAGAGCGTACTCGACGTCACCGTGTTCGGCGCCGATGCCTCGACCCGCTCGACGCTGTCAGGGGTGGTTCGGGTAGGTCGGGCTGGTCGAGTCCCGCGCCGTTGGAGGCGACTTGCAACTAGGCTCCTGGCTCCGCCGGTGCTCTGGCATCACGGCCACCCGACCGAAGCTGTGCGTCGCCGCACCGCTCGCTCGGCCGCTGAACGCACACACCCCGATCATGCCCGTACCCGCTCGACGGCGTCGTGGCCGGCGCTGATCGCCGTCAGCGAGCGGCCGGTGGTGGGGATGGCCAGGTAGAAGATGATCAGCGCGGCGAACACGTACCCGGCGGCGAGCACCAGCATCGACACGTGCGGGCCCGCCGCGGCGACCGCCACCAGCACCACCGACTGCAGCACCCCGCCGGTCTGCCCGAGCCCGCCCGCCAGCGAACCGCCGCTCGCGCGGGCGAGCCGCTGTCGGTCTCCGCGGGCCTGGCGCCGGACAACAGCGCGGTCACCGTCGTGCTGTTGCGCACCGTCGAGTACGTCGACAACCGGCACACCCACGACCACGAGCAGGTGCTGTGGGACCTGGCCGACACGATGTCCCGCACCGGCGCGCTGATCTTCCGCGAAGCCTCCTACGGCCTGGTGCTCGGCCCGGAGCACACCCAGCTGCTGGCGAAGAACGGGATGTCCAAACAGGACGTCCAGCGATGGGTGTCGGGCGCGGTCCTGCCGGTCGACGGAGGCGGCCCGCACCGCGCCGGTTTTCCGAGCCGCTCCGCCGAAGCCGCGAAGTCCTAGGCGGTCGCCCCGCCCGCGGAGGTCATCGGCACCCGGCCGCCGTCCAGGTCCTTGCGGCCCAGGTCGGCGGTCGGGACCCGGTAGTTGTCCCGGCCGGTGAGCACCGCGATCACGTTGACCAGGCACAGGCCCGCGGTGAAGATCGCGACGCCGACCCAGTTCGCGCTCTTGTCACCGGCGATCGCGGCGGCGATGCTCGGCGTGAACCCGGCGATCGCGAACCCGATCTGCGTGCCGATCGCCATACCGGACAGCCGCACCCGCGCGGGGAACATCTCGCCGTAGAACGCCGGCCACACCGCGTTGGTCGCGCTGTAGACGACACCGAACATCAGGATTCCCACGACGAACACGAGCACGTAGTTGCCAGCCGAGATCGCGCCCAGGTAGGCGAAGATCAACAGGGCGCAGCCCAGCGACCCGCCGATGAACACCGGCTTGCGCCCGACCCGGTCCGCCAGCATCGCCCACAGCGGGATGGCGCCCAGCGCGACGATGTTGGCGAGCACGCCGACCCACAGCATCGGAGTGCGCGCGAGCCCGGCGGAGTTGACCGCGTAGGACAGCGCGTACACCGTGAAGATCGTGCTGACCGCGGCGATCACGGCCGCGAACACGACCCGCAGCACGTCGGCCCAGTGGTCCCGGAACAGCACCGCGACCGGCAGCTTCGCCTGCTCCTGGCCGGCGACCTCGCGCTCGAACACCGGGGTCTCGTCCAGCTTGCGCCGGATGACGAACGCGGCGACGACGACCAGCGCGCTGGCCCAGAACGGCATCCGCCAGCCCCAGCTCTGCAGCGCGGCCGTCGGCATCGCCGCGACCGGCAGGAACACCGCGGTCGCCAGGATCTGCCCGGCCTGCGTGCCGGACAGCGTCCAGCTCGTGTAGTACGAGCGGCGGTGCTCCGGCGCGTGCTCCAGCGACATCGAGTTGGCGCCGGCCTGCTCACCGGCCGCGGACAGGCCCTGCAGCAGGCGCAGGATCACCAGCAGCACCGGGGCGAGCACGCCGACCTGCTCGTAGGTCGGCAGGCAGCCGACCAGGAACGTCGAGACACCCATCAGCAGCACGGTGAAGACCAGGACCTTCTTGCGGCCGAACCGGTCACCGACGTGGCCCAGGATGAACGCGCCGATCGGGCGGGCGACGTAGCCGACGCCGAACGTGGCCAGCGCCAGCAGCGTGCCCGCCGCCGGGTCCGAACTGGGGAAGAAGATCTTGCCGAAGACGAGTGCCGCGGCGGTGCCGTAGATGAAGAAGTCGTAGTACTCCAGTGCGCTGCCCACCCAGGCAGCCACCGCGGCCTTCCGGGGCTTTCCGTGCTCGACCACGTCCACGCTCCTGTCGCTCCGTTGCGTGCCGGATTAATGTACCGTTTGGTTACGTACCAGATGGTGAGTTAGTGGTCCACGGCTTGTCAACCCGGAGAAGGGGACGAAACGCTCAGTGCGCGGTCAGGTACTCGACCAGCAGGTCGCCGAGCATCGTGCGGTAGTGCTCGCGCCGGCCGGGGTCGAGCATGTCGCGCTTGAAGATGGCGTTGAACGTGTGCCGGTTGGCGGTGCGGAAGACGCAGAACGCGCTGATCATCATGTGCACGTCCAGCGCGTCCACGTCCGCGCGGAACGTCCCGGCGGCCCGGCCGCGCTGGAGGATGCGGGTCAGCACGTCCAGCGCGGGGTTCGCGAGCGTCGACAGCACCTCGGAGCGGCCGATGTGCTCGGCGTTGTGGATGTTCTCGATGCTGACCAGCCGGATGAAGTCCGGGTGGGACTCGTGGTGGTCGAAGGTCAGCTCGGCCAGCTGCCGCAGGGCCTCGACCGGGTCGAGGTGGTCGACGTCGAGTTCCTGCTCGCGGGCGCGGATGCCGGCGTAGGCGCGTTCGAGCACCGCGACGTAGAGGCCTTCCTTGCTGCCGAAGTAGTAGTAGAGCATCCGCTTGGTGGTGCGGGTCTTCGCGGCGATCTCGTTGACGCGCGCCCCGGCGTAGCCCTGGTCGGCGAACTCGCGGGTCGCCACGTCGAGGATTTCGGCGCGGGTGCGCTCGGCGTCGCGCAGGCGTTCGGCGCTTTCGGTCGGCATATGCGCACCGTAGGACTCACCGACTGGTTCAACCAACACCGGTCCGTGCGAGAGGAGTCCCGGCCATGAGGCGAGGGATCGCGACCGTGTGCCTGTCCGGCACGCTGGAGGACAAGCTGACCGCGGCGGCCGCCGCCGGCTTCGACGGGGTCGAGATCTTCGAGAACGACCTGATCGTCTCGCCGCTGTCGCCGGCCGAGGTGCGGCGCCGCTGCGACGACCTCGGGCTGTCGGTGGACCTGTACCAGCCGTTCCGGGATTTCGAGGCGGTGCCGCCGCCGGTGTTCGAGGCGAACCTGCGCCGCGCCGAGCGCAAGTTCGACGTGATGGAGCAGCTCGGCGCCGACACCATGCTGGTGTGCTCGTCGGTGTCGCCGGACGCCGTGGACGACGACGACCTGGCCGCTGAACAATTGCATACACTCGGTGTACGTGCAGCTCGGCGCGGTATGCGCATCGCATACGAGGCGCTGGCGTGGGGCCGGTTCGTCGACACCTACGACCACTCGTGGCGCATCGTGCGGCGGGCCGATCACCCGGCAGTGGGGCTGTGCCTGGACAGCTTCCACGTGCTCTCCCGCGGCAGCGACCTCGCGCTGATCCGGACGATCCCGGGCGAGAAGATCTTCTTCCTCCAGCTGGCCGACGCGCCCCGGCTGCACATGGACGTCCTGCAGTGGAGCCGGCACCACCGGCTGTTCCCCGGGCAGGGCGCGTTCGACCTGACCGCGTTCGTCGGGCACGTGCTGGCGACCGGCTACTCCGGGCCGCTGTCGCTGGAGGTCTTCAACGACGTGTTCCGGCAGGCCGATCCGGGCCGCGCGGCGGTCGACGCGATGCGGTCGCTGCTCGGGCTGGAGGAGTCGCTGGGCGAGCCCGCGATCGCCGCGCCGGAACTGACCGGGCACGCGTTCACCGAACTGGCCGTGGACGAGGCCACCGGGCCGCGGCTGGCCGCGGCGCTGAGCGCGATGGGGTTCGCGCACACCGGGCAGCACCGGTCGAAGCCGGTGCAGCTGTGGACCCAGGGCGAGGCGCGGGTCCTGCTGAACGCGACCGGCGGGCCGGCCGAGATCAGCGCACTGGCCGTGGCGAGCGCGGACCCGGCGCGCTCGGCGCGGCGGGCGGAGTCCTTCCACGCGCCGGTGCTGCCGCGGGAGCACCGCGCCGTGGCGGCCGGCCTGTCGGCGGTGGCCGCCCCGGACGGCACGGCGGTGTTCTTCTGCCGCGACGGCTGGCTGTCGGACTTCACGCCGACCGGCGACACCGCCACGGGCGCCGGGTTGCTGGGCACCGACCACGTCTCGCTGAGCCAGCCGTTCGACAACTTCGACGAGGCCGCGTTGTTCTACCGCACGGTGCTCGGGCTGCACCCGGAGATGCCGACCGAGTTCGCCGCGCCGTTCGGCCTGATCCGCAGCCGCGCCGTGACCAACCCCTCGAACACCGTGCGGATCGCGCTGAACGTCGCGCTGCTGCGCCGCGGCGAGTGGGCGCCCGGCGTGCCCGACCCGCAGCACATCGCCTTCACCAGCGACGACGTGCTGGCCACCGCCAAGGCGATGCACGCGGCCGGCGCGCCCCTGTTGGCGATCCCGGACAACTACTACGACGACCTGGACGCCCGGCTGGCCCCGCCGCCGGATCTGCTCACCGCCCTGCGCGAGTATTCGGTGCTCTACGACCGCGACGAGCACGGCGAGTTCCTGCACTTCTACACCGAGGTGCTGGGGGCGCGGGTGTTCTTCGAGGTGGTCCAGCGGATCGGCGGCTACCGCGGCTACGGCGCGGCGAACGCGCCGGTGCGCATGGCCGCCCACCGCCGGTTGCGGCTCGCGCGTCAGTCCGGCTGAGCGAAGACCTCGGCGTAGGCGGTGAACACCGGGTTCGCCGCCACCCAGTCCCACAGCTCACCGGTGATGTCGCCGTAGATCTCGGCTTCCACCATGTCCGCGCACTCGCCGCCCCGTGCGAGCAGGGCCGCCCCGCGGTCGTTGTGCGCGAAGGCGGCGTCCACGTCGGTGTACTCCTCGATGACGACGTAGCTGCCCGGCGCCCCGGAGAACCACCGGTAGGTGAGCGTGCCCGGTTCGGTCGCGGCCTGGTCGCGCAGCGCGCGGGCGACCTCCTCGAACTCCTGCTGGTCGTGGACCTCGAAGCGGGCGCGCACGTAGAAGCTCATCCCCGCATCCAACCAGTGATCCGACCCATCCGGTCCCGCGTTCGCTCCGAACACGATCTGTCGGCGTGAGGGAGGATGACGGGATGGACGACTCGGTCCGGGCGATACGCCCGGCCGCCCAGGGCCCCGCGGGCCCGTCGCCCGAGGACCTGATGGCCCAGGTCGTGCGGGGGAGTGAGGCCGCGTTCGAGCAGCTCTACGAGGTGGTCGCCGGCCCGGTCTTCGGCGTGGTGCGGCGCGTGGTGCGCGACGTCGCCCAGTCCGAGGAGGTCGCGCAGGAGGTCCTGGTCGAGTTGTGGCGGACCGCGGCGCGCTACGACAGCGCGCAGGGCAGCGTGCTGAACTGGGCGCTGACCCTCGCGCACCGCCGCGCGGTCGACCGGGTGCGGTCGGCCCAGGCGCGCACCGACCGCGAGCAGCGGGCCGGGGCGACGGCGCCGGGACGCGAGTTCGACGAGGTGCTGGAGGCGGTCACCGCCCGCCTGGAGCGGGAGCAGGTGCGCCGCTGCCTGGACGGCCTCACCGAGCTGCAGCGCGAGTCGATCATGCTCGCCTACTACGGCGGCCACACCTACCCCGAGGTCGCGGACCTGCTGCAGAGTCCACTGGGGACGATCAAGACGAGGATGCGGGACGGCCTGATCCGCCTGCGCGACTGCCTGGGGGTGACGCGGTGAACCCGGACGTCCACATGCTGACCGGCGCCTACGCCCTCGACGCGCTCGACGAGCTGGAGCGGCGCCGGTTCGAGGAGCACCTGGCCGAGTGCCCGGACTGCGAGCGCGAGGTGGCCGAGCTGCGCGCGACGACGGCGCGGCTGGGTGCCGCGGTGTCCGAGACACCGCCCCCGGCGCTGCGGGATCGCGTGCTGAAGCAGGTGCGCCAGGTCCGGCAGGAACCACCGGCCCGCCGGACGGCGACGCGTTCCCGGAACTGGACGACACGCCTGCTCGCCGCGGCCGCCGTGATCGCGATCGCGGTCGCCGCGGTCAGCGGAGTCCTCGCGGTGCGGGCCGAGCGGCAGCTCGACACCGCCCAGGCGCAGTACGCGGCGCTGACGGAGCTGCTGTCGGCGCCGGACGTGCGGACGGTGTCCGGCACGGACGCGGGCATCGCCGGCGAGGCGCGGCTGGTCGTGTCGCCCAGCCGGGACCGGGCGATGCTGACCATGTCCGGCATGCCGGACCAGCCGGCGGACGTGACCTACCAGGCGTGGACGATCGACGCGTCGGGTCCGCGCTCGGCCGGTGTGATGGGGCACGCCGGGACCACCGGGGCGCCGCTGATGTTCACCGGCCTGGCGGGGGTGCGCACGGTCGCGGTGACCGTCGAACCGGCCGGCGGCTCCGAGCGGCCGACGTCGGCGCCGGTGGTGGTCTTCACGGTGCCGGCGTAACGGGTTCCCGGTGGCCGGGGTGCTCCGGCCACCGGGATCACCGCTGGAACCGCCGCCGGCCGGTGAGCGGGCCGAGCCCGGAGCGCCACCAGGCGAGCCACGCGCCGGGACTCGCGGCGACGGCCCGCGCGACGGGCATCGAGTCGAAGAAGGAGTCCCGCCGGGTCACCCAGCCGTCGGCGTTCAGCCACAGCTCGTCGACGGCGCGGAAGGCCAGCGGCTTGCCGCGCAGCGTGCCGCTCAGCCGCAGCTCGATGAACAGCCGGTCCTCCCGGCCCGCCCAGGACAGCACCTCGCCGCGCAGGTCCGGCAGGAAGCCCAGCAGCCGCTCGGCCTCCCGTCCCCACGCCCGCCTGCCTCGCGTCGGCGGCACCATCGGCTGGTTCAGCTCGACGTCCTCGGCGAGCAGGGCGTCCCACGGCGACCAGCGCCGGCGCCTGATCGACGCGATGGGCACCGCCGACCGCCTGCTCCGCCTGGCCGCGATCACGATCGGCCCGGCCGATCCGGAGTCCTCGGACGGCCGGCGCTGCCTGCACGCCTACGCGGCCGAACTCGACGCCCGGTTCCCGGAGGGGTTCGACACCGCGGATCTGGTTGCGCCCGGCGAGATCCGCGGCGACCGGGGAGTCCTGCTCCTCGCCCGCGAGGACGGCCGCGCCGTGGGGTGCGGCGCGCTGCGTACGTTCGAACCGGGGATCGGCGAGATCCGGCACGTCTGGCTCGACCGCGACGTCCGTTGTCTCGGCCTCGGCCGCCGCCTGCTCGCCGAACTCGAGGGCGCGGCGCTGGCCCGTGGGATGTCCGCGGTCCGGCTCGGCACGCACCCCGAGCTGTCCGAGGCCATCCAGATGTACCGTACGAGCGGTTACTCGGAAATTCCCCACTACGGCGACGATCCGCACAGCGGTCTGTGGTTCGAAAAACGGCTCGGATGACCTACCCTCGAATTCGTGCCGGTCGACGTGCGCACTGAAATCGTCATCGCGCGCCCGCGGGAAACGGTGGCTGCCTACGCGGGCGATCCGTCGAACGCGCCCGAGTGGTACGCCAACATCCTGGACATCGAATGGGAGACCCGGCCGCCGCTGCACGAGGGCTCCCGGATCGGTTTCGTGGCGCGGTTTCTCGGCCGCACCCTGCGGTACACCTACGAGGTGGTCGAACTCGCGCCCGGCGAACGGCTCGTGATGCGCACCGCGCAGGGCCCGTTCCCGATGGAAACCACCTACACCTGGGAATCCGTGGACGAGGACCACACGCGCATGGTCCTGCGCAACCGCGGTGAGCCGAGCGGCTTCGCGAAAGCCGGCGCCCGCGTGCTGCGCGCGGCGATGGCACGCGCGAACCGCCACGATCTGCGCCGGTTGAAGGACCTGCTCGAAACGGGTCGCCCCTAGTGCGCCGCCATCCGGTTTCCTCGAGCGCGCTCGCGTCGGTCGGGTACGACGCGGCGCGGCGCATTCTCGAGGTGGAATTCCTGCACCACGGCATTTACCGGTACCTGGGCGTGGAAAGCGCTATCTACCGCGCGTTGCTGGCCGCGGAGAGCAAGGGCCGCTACTTCCAGGCGTGCATCCGCGACCGTTACCCGCACGAGCGGCTCGCCTGAACCGTTCGCCCTCCGTTCGCCTGGGTGTCGTCCGCGGGCCCCGCCGGGGTCGGAATCGGCGGTTTTGATCCTTGGCACGGTTCCCACCACAGGAGGTCGGCATGGCTTCACTTTCCCGGCGTGATCTGCTGCGCACCGGCGCGGCGAGCGGTCTGGGCATCATCGTCGCGGGCAGCGTCGACGCGATCGCGGCGCCTGCCGCGGCCGCGCAGGTCACCCGCGGCGCCGGCTACGGCCCGCTCGTCGACGATCCGGCCGGCCTGCTGGCGCTGCCGGAGGGCTTCCGGTACCAGGTGATCGCCCAGTCCGGCGTGACCAAGCTGGAAACCGGCCAGTTCACCCCGAGCGATCCCGACGGCATGGCGTGCTTCCGCCGCGGCCGGGACTTCGTGCTGATCAACAACCACGAGATCGGCGGCAGCGAGCCGCACCGCACACCCGCGCTGCCCGGCCTCACCTACGACCCCGGCGCAGGCGGCGGCACCACGACCATCGTCGTGGACCACGAGGGCAACCGGAAGAGCGAGTACGTCAGCCTGGCCGGCACGCACAACAACTGCGCCGGCGGCGAGACCCCCTGGGGAACCTGGCTGACCTGCGAGGAGACCGAGCAGCGCGCCGGTGGCGTGTTCCAGAAGGACCACGGTTACGTGTTCGAGGTGGACGCCTTCGACCGCGACGCGAACCTCGAACCGGTCCCGCTGAAGTTCCTCGGCCGCTACTCGCACGAGGCCGTCGCCGTCGACCCGAAGACCAGCGAGATCTACCTGACCGAGGACGCGAGCGGCCCGAACGGCCTGTACTTCCGGTGGCTGCCGCCGAAGGGCTTCCGCGGCGGCAAGGGCGCGCTGCGGGCGCAGGGGCTGTCCGCGGGCGGCGACACGGCGGGCAAGCTGCAGGCGATGAGCGCGTTCAAGGGCAGCAGGCACATCGGCGACCTGTCCGAGGCGACCACGCCGGGCACCCGGTACAAGGTGCGGTGGGTCGACGTGCCCGATCGCGACGCCCGGACCGTGTCGGTGCGCAAGCAGTTCGCGCCCGGCCAGGTGACGCACAGCCGCAAGCTGGAGGGCGCCTACTGGGGCGACGGCGGGGCGTACTTCGTCGCCAGCTACGCGCGGATCAGCGACGGCAGCGTCAACGAGCACGACGGCCAGGTGTGGTTCTACGACCCGCGCTCCGAGACGATCGAGCTGAAGACGATCTACGGCGTGAACCCCGACCCGGAGGCCGACACGAACTACGACGGGCCGGACAACATCACCGTGTCCCCGCACGGTGGCCTGATCCTCGCCGAGGACGGCGAGGGGCTGAGCCACCTGGTGGGTGTCACGAAGGACGGCAAGTCGTACCCGATGGCGCGCAACGACCTCAACGACAGCGAGTTCACCGGTCCGGTGTTCAGCCAGGACGGGCGGATCCTGTTCGCCTGCATCCAGAGCCCCGGCCACGTGTTCGCGATCACCGGGCCCTGGGACCGGTAGTTGACCTTCACACCGGTGTGAAGGCCTAACGTGCGGTGCATGAGCACTTTCGTCGTTCATCGCAACGGGCGAGCGGCGACCAGCGAGGACCTGGCGCCGCTCGCCTTCGCCGGATACGCGCACTTCACCGCGATGCAGGTGCGGGGCGGCCGGATCCGCGGCCTCGACCTGCACCTGGCCCGGCTGCGCAACGCTTCAGTCGAGATGTTCGGCACCGCACTGCCCGACGAGGCGGTGACCGCCTACCTGCGGGCGGCGTTGACGGAGGGGCCGGCGGACGTCTCCCTGGTCGCCACGGTGTACTCGCCGGAGTTCTCGACGGCCGACGCCGAGCCCGGGGTGCTGGTCCGCACCGGACCGGCCACCGACGGCCCCGCGGGCCCGCTGAGCCTGGCGACGTTCGAGTACGAGCGGGTCCTGCCGGCGATCAAGCACGTCGGCGAGGTGGCCAAGACGTACTACCCGAAGCAGGCCACCAAGCGCGGCTTCGACGACGCGGCGTTCGTCGACCGCCACGGCCGGCTCACCGAGGCGTCGATCTGGAACCTGGCGTTCTGGGACGGGGAAGCGGTGGTGTGGCCGGAGGGGCCGATGTTGGGCGGCGTCACGATGGGAATCCTGCGACGCCAGCTGGACCGGCTCGGCGTGGCGCAGCGCTCGCAGGTCGTGACAGTTCCTGATTTGTCGTCGCTGCGGGGAGCGGTGGTGATGAACTCGTGGACACCGGGCGTGGCGGTGAGCCGCATCGAGGACGTGGAGCTGGGCACGCCGGAGTCCTTTGTGGAGCTACTGCACCGCGCTTACGCGGCGGAGCCGCTCGTCGCGCCGTAGAACGAGTCCGACCCCGGACGGCGGCGCGCGGCCGTTGCCGCGCTCCGGGCCCCGACGCCCACGAACAGTTCGTCGCCGGGGGCGGGTTCGTCTTCGTCCACGCCCGGAACGCGGTGGCCCACCACGACGCCGTCACGTTCCCACGCACATGGTGCCCGCGGACGGCGGTGATCCGGTCTGGTCTTCCTCGTTCTGGGCGAGAACGGCGGCATCCGGCGGGACTACCAGTTCACCGGTGGCGACGCGGGCACCCGTGCGGCGGTGGCGGAGTTCCAGGTCCTCGTCGAGGGGCGGGACGCGGTCGTGCTGGGCGAGATCCAGCACACCGTGCGGGCCACGGACCAGCCCTACACCGCGCGGTGCGCCGTGCACCTCACGGTGGAGGACGGGCTGATCACCCGGTACCACGTCTACGAGGACAGCCTCAGCGTCGCGCAAGCCCTCGCCGGGGACGAGTGACCTGCGCGATGGTGCCGGTGAGTGGGCCCGGAGAGACTCGAACTCTCACTGGCATGGACCTAAACCATGTGCCTCTGCCAATTGGGCTACGGGCCCCGACGCCCCCAGCCTAGCGCCCGGGCCCGGTACGGCGTGGCCGGTGCCGCCCGCCGGGGGCGGTGATCTACGGTTGTGCCCTGCGAAGGTGAGGAGGACCTGTGGCTCGCGACCCGGACACCATCGAGCGGGAGATCGTGAAGGCCCGCGAAGCGCTCGCGTCGACGCTGGACCAGCTGGGCGAGAAGGCCAGCCCCAAGCGGCTGGCCGACAACGCCAAGACGACCCTGCGCGCCAAGCTCGACGACCCCAAGGTCAAGTTTCCGCTGATCGGGGCCGGCGTGCTCGTTGCGGCGCTGCTGGTGCGCAAGCTGTTCCGCTGAGGGCTCAGGCCCGCGCGGCCGGCCGCGGTCACCTTGTTCGACGAGGTGGCCGCGGCTCCGGCACCGCGCGACGACCCGGTGAGCGAAGGTCAGGGTCAAGTTTCCGCTGATCGCGGCCGGTGTGCTTGTCGCGGCCACGGTCACGCCGAGGGGCCGCGGCGCCGTAAGACGACCCTGCGCGCCGAGCTCGACGACCCCAAGGTCAAGTTTCCGTTGATCGCGGCCGGCGTGCTCGTTGCGGCGCTGCTGGTGCGCAAGCTGTTCTGCTGAGGGCTCAGGCCCGGGCGACCGGCCGCGGTCACCTTGTTCGACGAGGTGGCCGCGGCTCCGGCACCGCGCGACGACCCGGTGAGCGAAGGTCAGGGTCAAGTTGCCGTTGATCGCGGCCGGTGTGCTTGTCGCGGCCACGGTCACGCCGAGGGGCCGCGGCGCCGTAAGACGACCCTGCGCGCCGAGCTCGACGACCCCAAGGTCAAGTTTCCGCTGATCGCGGCTGGCGTGCTCCTCGCGGCGCGTTGGTGCGCGAGCTCTTCCGCTGAGGGCTCAGGCCCGCGCGGCCGGTGTGCTCGCGGCCGCGGTCACCTTGATCGCCGAGGCGGCCGCGGGCTGCGGCGCCGCCGGCTTCGCGGTCGTCAGCGCGTCCCCGATGTTCGCCGTCAGCTTCGCCTTCGGCTTCTTGTCCGGCTTGGGCGCCGGCTGCTCTGGTACTTCAGCCGGTGCCTCCGCCGTCGCCGCCCCCTCCGCTGGCGCGGCCGGCTCCGGGACCTCGATCGGCGCCGGCTCCGGCCGGGACAGCCGCGCGGTCATGTACGCCGCCGTGAACTCCAGCGCACTCCCGTTGAGCAGGTGGACGACGGTGGCCCCCTTCGCCTCCGCGCCCAGCTCCTCGACGAACTGGTCGACCCGGTCCCGCGCCGCGATGATCCCGGGCGCCCGCGCCGTCAGGCTCTTGCCCTGACCGGTCACGGTCACCGCCCAGTCGTCGTCCTCCGGCACGTAGATCGCCGTGATCGGTACCGCCATGAGTCTCACACCCCTGCCGCTCTCGGCTGCAACTCCACACTGAGGGAGCAATCCGAAGCCTCTTCATGACGCCGATCGCATTCATCCGATCGGGCGTGCTTCTGCCGCCATTTGCTTAACGCTCTGTCAGCTTCTATCGATACATCAACAGAACTCTGCGTGACAAGTTCTGGGCGGAAATGTGCGATGCGTGACGGCCATATGGAGCAACGAGCTGCGAGTACGTCCGATCACTGAGCGCGAAGGCCCAGTCCGGCCCACAGCACCTCCATGGCGAGGTCGGTAGCCATATCGGGTGTCACCTCATCGTGCTGCTCGCACCAGATGGCCAGCCGCTCGCTCGCCCCGACCACCAGCTCCGCCGTCGCCTCGAGCAGCAGGTGCCCCGTCTCGCCCGCGTCGAAGTACTGCGCCATGAGCTTGGCGATGAGGTCGGTCTGCTGCCGCCTCGTGTCCTCCAGCGCGTCGGAGGCCGACGTGCCGATCAGGGCCAGCTCGTGGCGCAGCAGCGACCAGCCCTGCCGGCGTTCCCGGGCGAACACGAAGAACGCCCGCAGCCCGCTGCGCAGCGCCTCGCGGGCGTCCGTTTCGCCGGCCACCGCGCGTTCGGTCACCTCGCGCAGCTCGGCCCTGGCCTGCGCGACGCACGCCAGCAGCAGGCCTTCCTTGGAGTTGAAGTACTCGTAGAGCATCGGCTTGGACACGCCGACGCGCTCGGCGATCTCGTCCATCGACGCCGCGGCGAACCCGCGCTCGGCGAACACCGCCTCCGCGACCTCGAGCATCTGCCGTTCGCGCTGGGCTCTCGGCATGCGTTTGCGGCGGGTCGGCCCGGTCATGAAACTGACTCTACCGGAGGTAACCTACTCCGAGTAAGATGGACTCGCGGTAACACCTAATGCTCAGTGTGGAGGAAGGTACATGGCAGAGCACACGCGAACGGGCGTGATCATCGTCGGCACCGGGTTCTCCGGCCTGGGCATGGCGATCCAGCTGCGCAAGGAGGGCCGCGAGGACTTCGTCATCCTGGAGAAGGCGGACGACGTCGGCGGCACCTGGCGCGACAACACCTACCCGGGCTGCGCGTGCGACATCCAGTCGCACATGTACTCGTTCTCCTTCGAGCAGAACCCGAACTGGAGCCGCTCGTTCTCGCCGCAGCCGGAGATCTGGGACTACCTGCGCGGCGTGGCCCGCAAGTACGACCTCTACGCCCGCACCCGGTTCGGCCAGGAGATGACCGGCGCCCGCTGGGACCCCGACGAGAACCGATGGCACGTTACGACGAAGAACGGTGACACGTTCAGCGGCCAGTTCCTGGTCAACGGCGTCGGCGCGCTGCACCTGCCGCAGATCCCCGACCTCAAGGGCATCGAGCGGTTCCGGGGCAGGACCTTCCACTCGGCGCAGTGGGACCACGACTACGACCTGCGCGGCAAGCGCGTCGCGGTCGTCGGCACGGGTGCCAGCGCGATCCAGTTCATCCCGGCCATCGCGCCCGAGGTCGAGCGGCTGCACGTCTTCCAGCGCACGCCGGCCTGGGTCATGCCGAAGCCGGACCACGCGATGCCGGACTGGGCCAAGGCGGTGTTCGCGAAGATCCCCGGCACGCAGCGCGCCTACCGCAACCTCCTGTACTGGATGCTGGAGGCCCGCGCGATCGGGTTCAACGGGCACCAGGGCCTGATGAAAGTCGCGCAGAAGCTCGCGAAGTCCAACATCGACCGGCACATCGACGACCCGGCGCTGCGCGCGAAGCTGACGCCGGACTACGTGATGGGCTGCAAGCGGGTCCTGATCTCCAACGACTACTACCCGGCGCTGAACCGGGACAACGTCGACGTGATCACCGACGGCGTCGCCGAGGTCACCGAGACCGGGGTGATCGACACGGCCGGCGTGGAGCACGAGGTCGACGCGATCATCTTCGGCACCGGCTTCCACGTCACCGACGCGTTCGACAACCTCGACATCATCGGGGTGGAGGGCCGCAAGCTCAACAAGGAGTGGGCGAGCGAGGGCATGCGGACGCACCTGGGGATCACGGTGAACGGGTTCCCGAACATGTTCTTCCTGCTCGGGCCGAACACCGGGCTGGGGCACAACTCGGTCGTGTTCATGATCGAGTCGCAGATCCGGTACGTCGCCGAGGCGATCCGGCTGGTCGAGCGGACCGGGGCCGGTGCGCTGGAGCCGCGGGCGGAGGTGCAGGAGCGGTTCAACGCCGAGATCCAGCACAAGCTGGCCAAGGGCGTGTGGACGCAGGGCGGCTGCAAGAGCTGGTACCTCGACGCGAAGGGCGTGAACCGGACCATCTGGCCCGGCTTCACGTGGCGGTACTGGCTGAACACGCGCAAGCTCCGCCCGTCCGACTTCGAGCTGGTCGGACACCACTGATTCGTGGCGAGGCGCGGCGTGCCGATGGGCGCCGCGCCTCGTCGCGTTTGGCCACGGTTCGCCGCGTGTGGCCGCGCTTCGCGACGCTTGGCCGCGCCGGAGGCGGGAGGCCACCGGCTGCGCCGGTGACGGTTCATCGCCACCGGATCGCCCGGCGACGCGCCGCCCCGGCGACTCGCCGCCCCGGCGGTTGGCTGGCCGGCGGGTTGCCGGTCCGGCGGCTTGTCACCCCGGCGGCGTTGCCGCCCCGGCGGGAGCGGCCATCTCCTCCGGGGCGCTTGCCCGGGATCTCCGTCGTAGCAACCACTCCCGGTCCGTGGCTTCCGCTCGCCGGCGAGGTGGCATCGTGTGCCGCTCCTTCGTGGTCAGTCGTCCTCCACGCCGGAGATTGCGCGCAGGCGGTCCAGCAGCTCGGGGACCGTCAGGCCGCACAGCTGCGCCATCCACGACATCGCCGACCGGTCGAGGCGCACCTCGCCCGGGGCGCCGGGCTGGCGCAGTCGGTCTTCCGCCCACCGGCGCAGCGGCAGCAGCTCGGCCCGCTCGTCGGCGACGATGCGCGTCAGGTCCAGCCGCACCTTGCCCGGCTCGTCGGCGAACACGCGGCGGTGCACGCGGGCGAGCAGGTCCTGCGGCAGCTCGTCCATCGCGATGCACAGCTCCACGAGCCGCACCACCGAGCACTGCCGCGTGCCCAGTTCGTAGGTCGCCAGCGTCTGCAGCGAGATGTCGCTCTGCAGGTGCTGGTTCAGTTCCTTGCGCGTCCAGCCCCGTCGCCGACGCAGCTTGCGAAGTTCCTCCCCCAGGATTCGCTGGTAGAGGTCATTGTCGATGCGCACTCCCCGTCCCCTGCCTTGACCACGCGTCGTGCCGCACCCCTGCTCTGGCACGTCCGGTCGAACTCCAGCGGTGTTCACGGGTATGTAAGTCGCTGAGTGCGGGTTCCTTACGCGACTTTGCCCAGACCGTTTCGTTTGACCGCCGTTATTAGGCCGATCGGGCTAACCCGGGGTGGGCTGGACGGTGTGGTCAGTTGACGCAGGTGACGCCGTCGGCGGTGATCGGCTCGTCGCTGCCCGGCGCCGGGGCCTGGGTCGTGGGCTGCGCCGCGGCCGCCTGCTGGACGACCCGTGACGGGGTGGTCGAGTAGTCGCTGCCGATCAGCACGACGACGTGCCCGCTGGTGACCGTCGGGTCCGGTTCGATCGTCGCGCCCGAGCCGAGTGCGTCGGCGACCTGCTGGGCCGCCTCCTGGCCGCCTGCCGGGTAGCGGACCACGGTGGACTTGCGCGAGGTGGTGTTCGACGTCTGGCCGCCGGTGAAGCCCTTGCCGGTCAGGCTCTGCAGGACCGTCGAGGCGAGCCCCGCGCGGCCGGTTCCGTTTCGGACGTCCACAGTGATCGCCGACTTCGCCGCCCCGGTCTCGGCGGGCTGGGTGGACCCGGCCGGCGCGGTGAGGCCCTGGACGAACTCGCGGATCTCGTCCGGGTCGACCTGGATCGCCTGCCCGTCCTCCGGGGTGCTGTAGTCCATGTTGACCACCGGAATGGTGCGGAACTCCAGCTGCCCGCCGGTGAGGCCCTTCATCTGCTGGGCGAAGCCGATGATGTCCCAGCCCTGGTTGAGCACGACGGACTTCTTGATCGCCTCGGTGAGGCCGTTCAGCTTGCCCGGGTCGGCGAGGGTGCCCGCGGAGAGCACCTTGCGCGCCATGCCGGCCATGAACACCTGCTGGCGGACGACCCGGTCCAGGTCGCCGCGCGGCAGGCCGTGCCGCTGGCGGACGAACTCCAGCGCCTCGACACCGGAGATCGTGTGCTGGCCCTTGGTGAACTTCGCGCCCGAGTACGGGTCGTTGACGTTCTCCTTGAGGCACACGTCCACGCCGCCGATCGCCTGCGTGATCTCGGAGAAGCCGAGCAGGTTGACCGAGGCGTAGTTGTCGATCGTCGAGCCGGTCAGCTGCTCGACGGTCTTGATGAGGGTCTTCGCCCCGGCCTGGTTGCTCTGCACCTCGATGGACTTGGCGTCGGTCTCGCCCTCGTCCTGCAGCTTCTTGCGCTCCGCGGCCTTCGCCCTGGCGTAGGCGGAGTTGATCTTGTGCTTGCCGAAGCCGGGGATGGTGACGTAGGAGTCGCGCGGCAGCGAGATCGCGACCGCTTTGCTGCCGTCGTTGGGGATGTGGACCATGATCAGCGTGTCGGTGTTCTCCTCACCGTCCGCGACCCCGGCGCGGAGCTGCGGGAGCAGGTCCTCCGGCAGCGGGTTGCCCTGCGCGTCGGTCCGGCTGTCCATGCCGACCAGGAGGATGTCGCGGGCGCCGTCGGCCGGCTGGTTCGCGTCGATTACGTCCGTGGTGGTGAGCCCGTTGACCAGGCCCTGCATGGCCGCCCACGCGTAGCCGGTGAGGCTCATGACCAGCAGGGACACCAGCCCGACCGCGACCTTCGCGCCCCGGTGCGACTGGTGGCGGCGCGGTGGCGGCGGGCGCGGTCGGACCTGGGCCGGTGCGGCGCGGTCGCGGGCGGCGGGCGGCCGTGCGGCCCGGCCTGCCGGCGGGCGCCCCGCCGACGGCCGGTCGCCGACCGGTTTCCCAGCGCGGTCCACTGGCGGGCGGCCGGCGGGGGGGCGGGCGGCCCGGTCCGGGGGGGTGGGGCCGGCCGGGGCCTT
>NZ_PQHY01000170.1:0-1082 GCF_003385175.1 Amycolatopsis ruanii | reverse complement strand
TGTACTTGGCCAGGACGTTGGTAGCGGCTGGCTGGTGTTGACATGGGGAGAGCCTCCGGTTGGGGTGTGGCTTGTCTAGGACCCACGCCAGGCCGGAGGCTCTCGTGTCACACCGTAATGCCCGTACGACGTTCTTGGGCAGGTTGCTGATCGTCCAGCGGCATCGTCAGGGGTGGCCACAGGCACATATCGCGAAGGCAATGGGCATTTCACGCAAGTGCGTGAAGACCTGGTTGGACCGGCACGCCGCCGAGGGCGAAGCCGGCCTGCACGACCGGTCCTCACGTCCCCATTCCTCACCGCGGCGGACCAGTGCCGAGACCGAGCGGCAGATCCTCGAGCTGCGGCAGCGGGAGCGTCGCGGTCCGGACTGGCTGGGGGCGCAGCTGGGAGTGCCGGCGCGGACGGTGTCGCGCGTGCTGGCCCGCCACAACGCGCCTCGGCTGTCGGCGCTGGACCCACTCACCGGGCAGGTCATCCGGGCCAGCAAGACCACCGCGGTGCGGTATGAGCGCAATACCCCGGGCGAGCTAGTGCACATGGACGTGAAGAAAATCGGTCGGATCCCCGAGGGCGGCGGCTGGCGAGCGCATGGCCGCGCTCACCGGGACGCCACGCGCGACCGCAACGCCAGAATCGGTTTCGACTTCGTCCACTCGTTGGTCGACGATCACTCCCGGCTGGCCTACTCCGAGATCCTGCCCGACGAGAAGGGCGGCACCTGCGCCGCTTTCCTCGCCCGGGCCATCGCCTACTTCGCCAAGCATGGCATCACCAGAATCGAGCGGTTGATGACCGACAACGCCTGGGCCTATCGCTGGTCACTCCGGCACGTCTGTGCCGAGCACAGCATCCGGCAGAAGTTCATCAAGCCCCACTGCCCCTGGCAAAACGGCAAGGTCGAGCGCTACAACCGCACCCTGCAAACCGAGTGGGCCTACCGGCAGGTGTTCACCAGCAACACCGAACGAGCCGCCGCGCTTGCGCCCTGGCTCGAGCACTACAACACTCAACGCCGCCACAACGCACTCGGCGGCCACCCACCCACCAGCCGACTGCCACCAACCTAACGGCCAAGTACA
>NZ_PQHY01000017.1:0-110577 GCF_003385175.1 Amycolatopsis ruanii | reverse complement strand
AAGCGGGACGCGCGGAACGCGCGGCAAGCGCGGAACGCGGGGGCGCGCCAGGCCGGGGGGTGGCCAGTCATGCAGGGCGGGCAGGCGCGCCGAGCGTTCAGGTGTGCGTGCGGCCGCGTCTTGGGCTGCCTGGGGCGTGGACCGCCCCTGGTGTACCCGCGGGGCGCGCCGAGCGGGTGTGGGCCCGCTCGGCGCGGGCGGCGGGTCAGCGGCGGCGGATCAGCCGCACGATCGCCACGATGCCGAGCACCGCGGCGACCCCGGCGAGCACTGGGGCCAGGCGTTTGGTGACGGAGCTGCCCGCGTACTCGAAGAGGTCGATCGCCTCGGCTTCTTGTGGCTGGGGCTTGACCGTTTCGAGCTTGGGCTTGTCCGGGGCCGGCTCGGTGGTCACCCCGGACTCGGCCGGCTTCTCCTCCGCCGCCGGGGTCGCGGGGGCCTCCGGCGTGCCGAGGCGGTCGGCCAGGTTGGCGGCGAACTGGTCCAGGATCTTGCCGCCGACCTCGGAGATCATGCCGCGGCCGAACTGCGCCGGGCGGCCGGTGACGTTCAGGTCCGTGGCCACGGTGCCCTTGGTGCCGCCGTTGTCCTCGGCCAGCGTCACCGTCACGGTCGCCGCCGCGGTGCCGGCGCCGCGGGAGTCCTTGCCGGAGGCCTTGATCACGATCTTGCGGGCCTGCTCGTCGGTCTCCAGGAACTCGCCGGAGCCCTTGTACAGCAGGGAGATCGGCCCCAGCTTCACCTTGACCGTGCCGGTGAACGTCTCACCCTCGACCTTGGTCAGGGTCGCGCCCGGCATGCAGGGGGCAACGCGTTCCGGGTCGGTGACCGCCTTCCACACCTCTGCTGGCGGGGCCGGAACGGTGAATTCATGGTCGAGCCGCACGGGCCGACCTCCCTTCTCCAGAAAGCTGCAAGTCCCTCGGAGCCACCTTAGTGCCGGAACCGGCATGTCGGTGGCTTCAAGGGACCCGGATCGGTGGCTATGGGCGCGGTGGGGGCTGTGCGCATGGTGGGTGGGTGTGCGCGGTGAGGGCTGTGGGCGCGGCGGCGGCTGCGCGCCCGGTGAGTGGGAATGAGCGCGTGAGGCCGTGCGCATGTTGGGCGGGTGTGCGCGGTGGGGGCTGCGGGCCCGGTGAGTGGGTGGGCGCGTGAGTGGCGGTGCGCATGGTGGTCGTGCGTGCGTCCAGCTGTGCGGGTGGGCGGTGGGTGACTACTCGCCGCGGCTGGGGGCGTCCGCCTGGTGCGGTCGTGCGTGGGTGGCCACCCCGAGCTGCGGGGGTGGCCACCCACGCGGCTCAGACCGCGGCCAGCGCTGCCGAGACCGCTCGGCCCGTCAGGACCTTTGCCAGCTCCTGGCGGTACTCGACGTCCGCGTTGCCGTCCGCTGTGGGGCTCGTGCCCTCGGCGGCGTGGGCGGCCGCCGCGCGGATCGTCTCGTCCGACGCTGCCTGGCCGATCAGGGCCTGCTCCACCGCGGTGGCGCGCACCGGCACCGACGCCATGTTCGTCAGCGCCACCCGGGCCTCGGCGATCGTGTCGCCGTCCGTGCGGACCGTGGCCGCCACCGCGACCATCGACCACGCCTGGGCGACCCGGTTGAACTTCTCGTAGTGCGCCTTCCAGCCGGTGTGCTTCGGCACGCGGACCTCGACCAGGATCTCGCCCGGGTCCAGGACCGTGGTGAAGAAGTCCTGGAAGAACTCCGCCGCCGGCACGGTCCGCCTGCCGCTGCTGCTCGCGATCACCATCTCCGCGTCCATCGCCAGCGCGGGCGCCAGCAGGTCGCCCGCCGGGTCCGCGTGGGCGATCGAACCGCCGAACGTGCCCCGGTGCCGCACCTGCGGGTCGGCCACCGTGTCGGTCGCCCTGGCCAGCAGCGCGGCGTGCTCGGCGACCAGCTGGTCGCGCTGCACGTCGTAGTGCGTGGTCATGGCGCCGATGACGATCGCGTCGCCGTCGTCGCGGACGCCCCGCAGCTCGGTGATCTTGCCGAGGTCGATGAGCGTCGTCGGTGCGGCCAGCCGCATCCGCAGCACCGGCAGCAGGCTCTGCCCGCCAGCCAGGACCTTGGCGTCCTCACCGGCCGCGGCCAGTGCCTGCACCGCCTCGTCCACAGTGGACGGGGCGACGTAGTCGAAGGCAGCGGGGATCACTGCGCACCTCCCGAAGCGTCGATGGAACCCAGTCCGCCGCCGGCCTCCGCGCCGACGCCACCGGCGTCGGTGCGGCCGCGGTGGATCGCCGACCACACCCGCATGGGCGAGCACGGCATCTCGATGTCGTTCACCCCGAAGTGCCGCACGGCGTCCACCACCGCGTTGACCACCGCCGGGGTGGAGGCGATCGTGCCGGCCTCGCCGACGCCCTTGACGCCCAGCGGGTTCGACGTCGCCGCCGTCTCCGTGCGGTCGGTGACGAACGAGGGCAGGTCGGCCGCCGAGGGCAGCAGGTAGTCGGCGAACGTGCCGGTGGTGAGCGTGCCGCTCTCGTCGAACACCGCCTCCTCGTAGAGGGCCTGCGCGATGCCCTGGGCGAGACCGCCGTGCACCTGCCCCTCCACGATCAGCGGGTTGACCACCTTGCCCACGTCGTCCACGCACACGTACGAGCGCAGCCGCACCCGCCCGGTCTCGGTGTCCACCTCGGCGGCGCACAGGTGCGTGCCGTGCGGGAACGAGAAGTTCTCCGGGTCGAACACGGCCTCGGAGTCCAGCGTGGGCTCCATGCCGTCGGGCAGGTTGTGCGCGGCGAACGTCGCGAACGCCACGTCCTGGATCGTCGTCGACGTGTCCGTGCCGCGGACGGTGAACTTGCCGCCCTCGAACTCCAGGTCGTCCGGCGAGCACTCCAGCAGGTGCGCGGCGATCGCGCGGGCCTTGTCGACGACCTTCTCGGCGGCCTTGACCACCGCGATGCCACCGACGGCCAGCGACCGCGACCCGTAGGTGTCCATGCCCTTGTGCGAGGACTGCGTGTCACCGTGGATGACCTCGATGTCCTCGAACGCCACGCCGAGCCGGTCGGCCACGATCTGGCTCCACGCCGTCTCGTGCCCCTGACCGTGCGCGGACGCGCCGGTGACGACCTCGACCTTGCCCGTGGGCAGCATCCGGATGGCGGCGTGCTCCCAGCCGCCGGCGGCGTAGTCGAGCGACCCGAGCACCCGCGACGGCGCCAGGCCGCACATCTCGGTGAACGTCGAGATGCCGATGCCCAGCTGCACCGGATCCTGGCGCTCGCGGCGTTCCCGCTGCTCGCGGCGCAGGCCCTCGTAGTCGAACAGCTCCTTGGCGCGCTCGGTGGCGGCCTCGTAGTTGCCCGAGTCGTAGGTCAGCCCGCACACCGTGGTGAACGGGAACTCCTCGTGCTTGATCCAGTTCTTCTCGCGGAGCTCCAGCGGGTCCATGCCCAGCTCGGCGGCCAGCTCGTCCATCATCCGCTCGATCGCGAACGTGGCCTCCGGCCGTCCGGCGCCGCGGTAGGCGTCGGTGAGCGTGGTGTTGGTGAACACGTTCGTGCAGGCGAAGTGGTAGGCCGGGATCTTGTAGATCGCGTTGAACATGAACGCGCCCAGGATCGGCACACCCGGCCCGACCAGGCCGTTGTAGGCGCCCATGTCGGCCAGCAGCTCGACCTTGAGGCCGGTGACCGTGCCGTCGCGGTTCGCGCTGATGGTGATGTCCTGGATCTGGTCGCGCCCGTGGTGCGCGGTCTGCATGGTTTCCGAGCGGGTCTCGGTCCACTTGACCGGCTTGCCGAGCTTCTGCGCGATGAGGACCGCCATGGTCTCCTCGGGCAGCACGGCGATCTTGCCGCCGAACCCGCCGCCGACGTCCGGCGCGATGACCCGCAGCTTGTGCTCGGGGATGCCGAGCGTCAGCGCCGTCATCGTCTTGAGGATGTGCGGCACCTGGGTGGCCGACCACATGGTGATCTGGGCTCCGGTCGGGTCGACCACCACCGAGCGCGGCTCCATGAACGCCGGGACCAGCCGCTGCTGCCGGAAGCGGCGTTTGAGCACGACCTCACCGCCGGCCAGCGCCTCCTCGACGTTGCCGCCGGTGCCGGCCTCGGCCGAGTCGAAGACCCACGTCGCCTGCTTGTTGGTGCCCAGCTCCTCGTGGACCAGCGGCGCACCGTCGGCGAGCGCGTTCTCCAGGCCGAGGACCACGGGCAGTTCCTCGTAGTCCACGTCGATGGCCTCGAGCGCGTCGGCGGCCTCGGCCTTGCTGCGGGCCACGACCACCGCGACGCCCTCGCCGGCGAAGTTGACCTGGTCGGCGGCCAGCACGGGCCGTCGCGGCTGCTTCATGTCCGGGGTGATCGGCCACGCGCACGGCATGCCGATGGCGCTGTCCGGATCGAGGTCGCGGGCCGTGTAGACGGCCACCACACCCGGCATGTCCCGCGCCGCGGCCGTGTCGATGGAATTGATCCGGGCGTGGGCGAACGGGCTGCGCAGGATCGCCACGTGCAGCATCCCGGGCAGCGTGATGTTGTCCGTCCAGCGGGTGCGGCCGGTGATGAGCCGCGCGTCCTCCTTGCGGGCGCGCGCCTTGCCGACCTCGGGCTCGATCGTCGACGTCATGTCACTCGCCCCCGCCCGCGAACGCGCTGGGCGCGCGGCTGACGTCGTCACCGGACACGCGCTCGGCCTCCGGGCCCGCGCCCGGGCTCATCCGCTGCGCGGCGTCGCGCACGGCCCGGACGATGTTCTGGTAACCCGTGCAGCGGCACAGGTTTCCTTCCAGCCCCTCGCGCACGGCGTGCTCGTCGGGGTTGGGGTTGTCGGCGAGCAGGTCGATCGACTGCATGATCATGCCCGGCGTGCAGAACCCGCACTGCAGGGCGTGGTTGTCGTGGAACGCTTCCTGCACGGGGTGGAGCTTGCCGTCGCGGGCCAGGCCCTCGATGGTGGTCACCTCGGCACCGTCGGCCTGCACGGCGAGGACCGAGCAGGACTTCACGCTGTGCCCGTTGAGGTGCACCGTGCAGGCACCGCAGTTGCTGGTGTCGCAGCCGACGACGGTGCCGACTTTCCCGAGCGTCTCCCTCAGGTAGTGAACGAGCAACGTGCGGGGTTCGACCTCGTCGGTGTAGCTGGTTCCGTCCACGTTGACGGTGATGCGCATGAGGCCTCCAGTGGTGGGAGCTGGGTGATCGGCTTCACACGCGAGCGTGCTACGTCCGTGCCGATCGGACAAGTCCTGGTTGGGTGACACTTCACCCCTTCTCCCGCACCTGCGCGGAAATCCCTGCTGTCCCACCGCAAACGCGGAACTGCCTCGTACGAACTGACCACTCGCACAGGTGCGAAAGGGCCAGTCGTGCACGTGCGAGAGGGTCAGCCGTGGATGCGCCCGGACAGTTCGGTGAGCCGTTTCCCGCCGCCGCCCCACCGCAACGCGATGATCTCCGCGGCGATCGACACCGCGGTCTCCTCCGGTGTGCGGGCCCCGAGGTCGAGCCCGATCGGGGAGGCCAATCGCGACAGTTCCTCCTCCGTCAACCCCGCCTCCCGCAAGCGGGTGAGGCGGTCCTCATGGGTGCGCCGCGACCCCATCGCCCCGATGTAGCCGACGTCCAGCCGCAACGCGACCTCCAGCAACGGCACGTCGAACTTCGGGTCGTGGGTGAGCACCGCGATCACCGTCCGCCGGTCGATCCGGCCGGCCTCCGCCTCGGCCTTGAGGTAGCGGTGCGGCCAGTCCACGACCACGTCGTCGGCCTCCGGGAACCGCGACGCGGTGGCGAACACCGGACGCGCGTCGCACACCGTGACCTGGTAACCGAGGTAGGCGCCCATGCGTGCCATCGCCGCCGCGAAGTCGATCGCGCCGAACACCAGCATCCGCGGCTGCGGTTCGAAGGAGTTGACGAACACCGCCATGCCCTCGCCGCGCCGCTCGCCCTCCAAGCCGTAGTGCAGTGTTCCGGTGCGCCCGTTGGCGAGCAGGCCGCGCGCGTCGTCGGCGACCGCGTCGTCGATCCGGTCGGTACCGAGCGTGCCCGCGGTCCGGTCCGGCCACACGATCATGTGCCGCCCGCGCCGCTCCGGGTCCTCGTGCTCGATCACGGTGACGACGGCGACCGGCTCGCCCCGGTGCACCGAGTCCACGACGTCGCCCAGCTCGGGCAGGGTCTCCCGGTCGATCCGCTCGACGTAGATGTCGATGATCCCGCCGCAGGTCAGGCCGACCGCGAACGCGTCGTCGTCGCTGACGCCGTAGCGCTGCAGCACCGGCTCGCGGTCGGCCACGACCTGCTGCGCCAGCTCGTACACCGCGCCCTCGACGCAGCCGCCGGACACGCTGCCGACCGCCGTGCCGTCCTCGGTGACCAGCATCGCCGCACCCGGCGCGCGGGGCGCCGACGAGAAGGTGGCCACCACGGTCCCGACGCCGACGGCCTCGCCCTCGCGCCAGCGCTTGTACAACTCGTCCAGTACGTCATGCATCGCGGATCTCCAGCAGCAGTCGTTCCAGGGTGGCCAGGCTGTGGCCGGCCAGCAAGCGGTCGACGTGCGGGAGCGCGGCCGCGATGCCGGACTGCACCGGAGCGTAGCCTTCGCGTCCCGCGTGCGGGTTCACCCAGAACACCGCGTGCGCCAGACGGCGCATCCGCGCCATCTGCTCGCCGAGCAGGCCGGGATCCCCGCGTTCCCAGCCGTCGGAGAACACCGTGACGACGGCGCGGCGCGCGAGCCCGCGCTGTCCCCAGCGGTCCAGGAAGATCCGCAGTGTCTCGCCCAGCCGCGTGCCGCCGGCGAAGTCGGGGACCGCGGTGCCGGCGGCGAGCATCGCGCGTTCCGGGTCGCGCTGCCGCAGCTGCCGGGACACCCTGGTCAGCCGGGTCCCGAGGGTGAACACCTCGACCGCGGCCGGCGCCCGGCGCACCACGACGTGCGCGAACCGCAGCAGCGAGTCGGCGTACGGGCTCATCGAGCCGGACACGTCGAGCAGCAGCACCACCCGCCGCGGCCGGTTCGACCGGTTCCGGTGCACGAGCCGCACCGGTTCCCCGCCGCCGGCCAGCATCGCGCGCAGCGTCCGCCCCGGGTCGAGCGAACCGCGGCGCGCCGGCCTGCTGCGCAGCGACTTCCGCATCGGCGGTTGCGGCCGCAGCACCGCCATCAGCTCCCGCAGGTGCTCCCGCTCGGCCTTGGACAGCTCGGCGAGATCGCGTTCGCGCAGCACCTCCGCGTCCGTCGCCGCGACGCGCAGCTCGTCGTCGTCCGACTCGGCCTCCCCCTGGCCCGCGGACTGGGACACCAGGGCCGCCATGCGGGACCGCTGCTCGCGGCGGACCGTGGCCGGCCGCGGTTCCGGTGGCGCGGCGGCGAACCACTGCGCGAACGCGTCGTCGTAGCGGATCAGGTCGTCCGGGTCCGAGCACAGTGTCAGCCGGCCCGCCCAGTACAGCTGGTCCGCCTCGCCGACGGCCAGGCGCACGACCGCGTCGAGGTAGGCCTGCACCCGCTGCGGCCCGCACGCGACGCCGGCTTCGCGCAGCGCGGTGGCGAAGCCGACGAATCCCGCCAGCGGATCCCGGGTGCTCACCCGCCCATTGTTACGCGAAAATCCGATGCGAGGGGTCGCGCGTGCCGAACCAGGTCGCGAACGCCTTCGTCAAGCCGTCGGTGCCGCCGTCCTCGGACGCCCACGCGACGTGCCCGTCCGGCCTGATCAGGGCCTTGAGTTCGGGCTGCTGGACGCACTTGCCGGGCACCACGCGCACCCGGTCGTCGTCGATCCGCGCGCCGATCAGCACGGCCCGCCCGTCGTGGCAGTGGTCGGCCAGCCGGCTGCCGTCGCTGAACTCGAAGTCCGGCGCGCTGCGGCCGACGAGGTCGTGGTCGCCGTCGACCGGGTAGCGGTGCAGCACCCCGGACAGCTTCTTCGCCAGGTACGTCGACCCGTCGCCGCTGGTGAGCAGGTCGGTGAGCACCGAGCGCAGGGCCTTGGTGTGCGGATCCGGCCGCATCGCCGCGATCTGCGCCCGGGTCCACTCCAGCACCCATTCGCCGATCGGGTGCCGTTCGACGGTGTAGGTGTCGAGCAGCCCCTCCGGCACGGTGCCGCGGATGGTCGCGGCGAGTTTCCAGCCGAGGTTGACCGCGTCGCCGATGCCGAGGTTGAGCCCCTGCCCGCCGAACGGCGAGTGCACGTGCGCCGCGTCCCCGGCGAGCAGCACCCGGCCCCGGCGGTAGGTGGTGGCCTGGCGGGCGTTGTCGGTGAACCGGGTCACCGACCGCAGCGCGGTGACGGTGACGTCCACTCCGGACACTCGCCGGATGCTGTCCTGCAGTTCCGCCGCCGTGACCGGCGTGGTGCGGTCGGCGGGCGGGCCGTCGAACTCGACGGTCAGGATCCGCCCGGGCAGCGGGCCGTGCGCGTAGACGCCGGTGTTCGTGCGGTGCCAGCCCAGGCCGAGCGCTTCGGCGCCGTCGAGGTCGGCCAGCGCCTGGCGTCCGGTGATCTCCGGATCGGTGCCCGGGAAGGCGAACCCGGCCAGCTTGCGCACCAGGCTGCGGCCGCCGTCGCAGCCCACCAGCCAGCCGGCGCGGACCCGGTCACCGCCGAGGAAGACGGTCACGCCGTCGTCGCCGGCGTCGAACCCGGTGACCTCGGCGCCGCGGCGCACGACCGCACCCAGCCCGGTCGCGTGCTCCTCGAGCACCTTCTCGACGGCCTGCTGGCCCACCAGGGTCAGGCGGGCCGCGGGTCCCGCGTCCCGGAACGCGGGATCGGTGAGGTCGACCAGGTCCGCGCCGACCATGATCCCGCCGAAGTGCCCGGCGAGCGGCGGCGGCGAGTTCCGCAGCGCCGCCCCGACCGCCAGCGCCCGGAGCGCCCGGTCGCGCTCGTCCTCGAGCCGGTCCAGCAGGCCGCGCCGGTACAGCGCCTCGGCCGTCACGAGGTTGATCGCGCCGGCCTTGAGGGTCGGATCGATCTCGGTCCGGCGTTCCACGACCAGCACGTCCAGCCCGCCGAGCCGCAGCTCGCACGCCAGCGTCAGGCCGACCGGCCCGCCCCCGGAGATCACCACGTCGAAGTCCATGACGCCATGCTGCCGGAAAATCTTGTACTCGGTCAAATCTTTTATTCGGCATAGGATCAGCGCGTGGGACTGCGCGAGGAGAAGAAGCTGGCCACGCGACGGCGCATTTCGGACGTGGCCACCGGCCTGTTCGCCGTGCGGGGCTTCGACAACGTGACGGTGGCCGAGGTCGCCGAGGCGGCCGGGGTGTCGAAGATGACGGTGTTCAACTACTTCCCGCGGAAGGAGGACCTGTTCCTCGACCGGCACGCCGACCGGCTCCGCGACCTGGAGCGGGTGATCCGGGAGCGCCCCGCCGGCCAGGACGTGGTGACCGCGCTGCGGCGGTATCACCACGAGCTGGTGGCCCAGCGGCACCCGCTGGCCGGCACGCTGCCCGGCACGCCGGGGTTCCTGAAGATCCTCCACGCCAGCCCCGCTCTGGTCACCCGGACCTACGAGCAGTCCCGGGAGATCGCCGACCTGCTCGCCCGGCTGCTCGCCGAGGAGACCGGCGATCCACTGGAGGCGCGGCTGACGGCGAACCTGCTGGCCGCCACCATCGACTCGATCTTCGACCACGTGTGCCGGCGGTTGCTGGACGGCGACGATCCGGACGACGTGCACCGCGACCAGCCCGCGGTGATCGACCGCGCCTTCGATCTCGTGGAGCACGGACTGCTCCGCTGATTCTTCTTGCACGGCAACGATTTTCCCGGCGGCGCGTCGCACCGCCGGGCGCGGGCGGACCCGATACGGTCGCCCGCGTGACCTACCTCGACATGACTCGCGCGGCCTACGACACCGTCGCGATCGACTACGCGAAGACACTGGAGGACAACCTGGCGCAGAGCCCGATGGACCGGGCGATGCTGGGGGTCTTCGCCGAGCACGTGCTGGCCGACGGCGGACAGGTGGCCGACGTCGGCTGCGGGCCGGGCCGGATCACCATCCACCTGGACTCGCTGGGCGTGCCGGTGTTCGGGATCGACCTGTCGCCGGGGATGGTGGCCGAGGCGCGGCGCCGGTACCCGCACCTGCGGTTCGAGGTCGGCGCGATGGCGGAGCTGGACCTGCCGGACGACAGCCTCGGCGGGCTGCTCGCCTGGTACTCGATCATCCACACGCCGCCGGAGCTGCTGCCGTCGGTGTTCGCCGAGTTCGCGCGGGTGCTGGTGCCGGGCGGGCACCTGCTGATGGCGTTCCAGGTCGGTGACGAGCGCAAGCGCGTGGAGCAGGCGTACGGGCACGCCGTGTCCGCCGACGCCTACCGCCTGCCGCCGGACCGCATTGCCGATCTGCTGGCACAGGCCGGGTTCAGCGTGACGGCGCGGACGGTTCGCGACCCCGCCCACGAACTGGAGTCGGTCCCGCAGGCCTACCTGCTCGCCCGGCTCAACGGCTGAGGGCCGCCCGGCGCGCGCTCCGTGGCCGGGGCGCGCGCCGGGCGAGTTGTGGTACTTTCCAGCCCGTGATCACCCGCGTTCTCTTTCTGCTTCACCGCCACGGCGGGGCCTGACCGGACCGGCTCCCCGCCGTGGGAGCTGTGTTGCGCCGGTCGCCCCGCGACCAGAAGGAAACGCGAACATGTACCGCTGGAACCCCCAGCGCCCCTCCCCCATGCCCTCCCACCGCTACCGCGACGTGTACTCCCGCGTGCCGGTCCCACTGTCCGAACGCGACTGGCCGGGCAACCGGCTGACCCAGGCACCGCTGTGGGTCCCGGTGGACCTGCGCGACGGCAACCAGGCACTGGCCGAACCGATGGACCCGGAACGCAAGCGGCGCTTCTTCCGGCTCATGGTCGAGATGGGGTACAAGGAGATCGAGGTCGGCTATCCGTCGGCCTCGCAGACCGACTACGACTTCGTCCGGCTCATCGCGGAAACCGGGCTCGCGCCGCAGGACGTCACGATCGTCGTGTTCACCCCGGCCCGGCGCGACCTCATCGAACGCACCGTCCAGTCGGTCGCCGGGATGCCGAACCCGGTGGTGATCCACATGTACGCCGCGACCGCGCCGGTCTGGCGCGAGGTCGTCCTGGGCCGCGACCGCGACGAGCTGACGGCGATGATCGCGGCCGGCGGTACGGACATCCTGCGGCTGACCGGGGACCGCAAGGACGTCCGGTTCGAGTTCTCCCCGGAGGTCTTCAACCTGACCGAGCCGGACTACGTGCTCGACCTGTGCTCGGCGATGACCACGTTGTGGGAGGCGAGTCCCGACCGGCCGGTCATCCTCAACCTCCCCGCCACGGTCGAGGTCGCCACCCCGAACGTCTACGCGGACCAGATCGAGTACGTCCACCAGAACCTCGACCGCCGCGACTCGGTGATCCTGTCGGTGCACCCGCACAACGACCGCGGCACCGGGATCGCCTGCGCGGAACTGGCCCTGCTCGCCGGGGCCCAGCGCGTCGAGGGCTGCATCTTCGGCAACGGCGAGCGCACCGGCAACGTCGACATCGCCACGCTGGCGCTGAACCTGCACGCCCAGGGGATCGACCCGATGATCGACTTCTCGGACATCGACCGCGTCCGGCGGGAGGTCGAGTACTGCACGCGGATGCCGGTGCACGAGCGGCATCCCTACGTCGGCGACCTGGTGCACACCGCGTTCTCCGGCACGCACCAGGACGCGATCCGCAAGGGCTTCGCCGAGCACCGGGCACGCGCGGCGGCGACCGGCGTCCCCGCGGACGAACTCGAATGGCGCGTGCCGTACCTGCCGATCGATCCGGCTGATCTGGGCCGCACGTACGAGGCGGTCATCCGGGTCAATTCGCAGTCCGGCAAGGGCGGCATCGCCCACCTGCTGAGCAGCGAGTACGGGATCGAACTGCCGCGGCGGCTGCAGATCGACTTCGCCCGGCACGTCCAGCGGCACACCGACCGCACCGGCGCGGAGGTGACGGCCAAGGAGTTGTGGCAGCTGCTGCAGGAGGTCTACCTGGACTCGCCCGCGGTGACCGGCGAAGTGCTGGAGCACACGTCCTGCACCACGGACTCCGGTGAGGTGCTCACGTTCGTCGAGTACGCGACGCCGGACGGGCGCGGGTGGATCGGCGGGCGCGGCATCGCGGAGGCGCTCGCCCGGGTCGGCTAGGACAGCACCGTGTCGAGCTTGGCGCGGACGCGGTCGAGGTCCTCGGAGTACTTGAGCACCGCGCCGAGGGTCCGGGCCGCGGCCTCCGCGTCCAGCTCGCTGCGGTTGAGCGTCAGCAACGCCTGCGCCCAGTCCAGCGACTCGGCGATGCCCGGCGGCTTCAGCAGCTCCAGCTCACGCAGCCGGCGGACGGCCGCGGCCACCTGCGTCGCGAGCCGTTCGCCGACTCCGGGCAGCCGGCGGCGTAGGATGGCGACCTCGCGGGCCAGGTCGGGGTGCTCCAGCCAGTGGTAGAGGCAGCGCCGTTTCAACGCGTCGTGCACCTCGCGGGTGCGGTTGGAGGTCAGCAGCACCAGCGGCGGCCGCGCGGCGCGGATCTCGCCGAACTCCGGGATCGTGACCGCGTTTTCGTCGAGCAGCTGCAGCAGGAACGCCTCGAACTCGTCGTCGGCGCGGTCGATCTCGTCGACCAGCAGCACGCACGGCGACTCCTTCAGCGCCCGCAGCAGCGGCCGGGCCAGCAGGAACCGCTCGGTGAACAGCGACTGCTCGGCGGCGGCGACGTCCAGGTGCTCGCTGCCGGCCTCCAGCGCGCGCAGGTGCAGCAGCTGGCGCGGGAAGTCCCATTCGTACAGCGCCTGTGCGGCGTCGATGCCCTCGTGGCACTGCAACCGCACGAGCGGCAGGCCGAGCGCCTCGGACAGCGACACGGCCAGCGAGGTCTTCCCCGTGCCGGGTTCGCCTTCGCAGAACAGCGGGCGCTGCATGCGCAACGCGAGGAACGCGGCGGTGGCGACGCCCTCGTCGGCGAGGTAGCCGACCCGGTCCAGCTCCGTCGCCAGCTCTTCGGGTGAGTTGACCTTCACGCCTCCACCCTAAGGGGTGCGCGCGTGGTTGACAGCCACTCCGGGCGAGATTACCTTTGCTCACAAATCTACTTTGGGAGTTGAGATGCCACATCTGACCGTCCACGTCCTGGAGAGCGACCTCGCCGGGCGGGAGACCGAGTTGATCGAGGGCCTGACCGAGGCGATCGTCGCGGTGTACGGGGAATGGGCGCGGGAGATCGCGGTGGTGCGGCTGGCCGGGGTGCCCGCGAACCGGTGGGGCATCGGGGGCAAGCCGGCGGAGGCGCCGGCGCCGGCGGTGACCTTCGGGATCCGGGAGGCCGCCTTCGAGCGCCCGGACGCGGACGACCTCGTGGCGCGGCTGGTGGCCGGGGTGACGGACGCGATCGTGGCGGTGTTCGGGGAACGCGTGCGGCCGGGGGTGACGGTGGAGCTGGTGGGGACACCCGCGGGGCGGACCGGCGTCGGTGGGGTGGTGGCGGCTTAGGTAGAGGGGTTGGTGAGCGCTTTGCCGCGGGGCCGGGTCGGTGGCCGTCGGGGCCTAGGACTTCAGGTCCGCCGGGGTGTCGACGTCCTGGCCGCCGCCCAGGTCGGCGCATTCCACCAACCGCAGGTCGGCACGGCCGCGGAGCCAGTCGCGGGCTCCGCGGTCGCCCGTCGCGCTCTCGGCGATCTCCTGCCACCAGCGGCGGCCGAACAGCACGGGATGTCCGGGCACGCCGTCGAAGGCGGCGCGAGCCACCACGTCGGGCGAGGCCAGCGCACGCAGCCTCGCCACGATCCGCGCGTCCACCCCGGGCAGGTCGACCAGGTGCACCAAGACGGCCGGAGCTTCCGGCAACGCGCGCAATCCGGCCCGCAGTGACGCGCCCATGCCGCTGGCCCAGTCCGGCGCCTCCACAGCCAGCGACGGATCAGGCAACAACGCACGCACCTCCGCGGCCTGCGCGCCCACCACCACGCGCACCGGATCGCAGCCGCCGTCGGTGAGGGCGCGCAAAGCCCGGTGCAGCAAGGGCTCCCCGTCGAGCTCGACCAGGGCCTTCGGGCGCCCCATCCGCCGCCCGGCACCCGCCGCCAGCAACAGGCCCGCGCACTCAGCCACGGCGCCCACTCACCACCAGCGCCGTCGGGCCCCCGGCACCGGCCGTCAACGACAGACCCGCGCAGTCAGCCACGGCGTGCCTGAACCGGTGCCACGGCCAGGTCACCCTCGATGCGCTTCGCGGCGGCCAGCAGCGGTGGCACCATCTCCTCGATCACCGTCTCCCTCGGCGTCCGGCTCGCGTGCGTCGACACGTTCACCGCCGCCACGACCCGGCCCTGCCGGTCCCGGATCGGCGCCGCGACCGATCGCAGCCCCTCCTCCAGCTCCTGGTCGACCAGCGCCCACCCCTGCTGCCGCACCGCGGCCAGCTCCGCCCGCAGCGCCGCCGGGGAGGTCAGCGTGTGCGAAGTCAGCCGCTGCAGCTCGGCCTGCTCCAGGTACCGGGCGAAACCCTCGTCGTCCAGCCCGGCGAGCAGCACGTGCCCCATCGACGTGGCGTACGCCGGGAACCGGGTGCCCACGTTGATGCTCACCGTCATGATCCGCGACACCGCCACCCGCGCCACGTAGACGATGTCGGCCCCGTCGAGCACCGACACCGAACTCGACTCGCGCACCTCGGCCGACAGCCGTTCCAGGTGCGGCTGCGCGACCTCGGGCAGCGTCATGCTGGACAGGAACGCGTACCCCAGCTCCAGCACCCGCGCGGTCAGCGAGAAGTACTTGCCGTCCGTGCGCACGTACCCGAGGTCGACGAGCGTCAGCAGGAACCGCCGCGCCGCCGCCCGCGTCAGTCCGGTCGAGCGCGCCACATCGGACAGCGTCAGCTCGGGCGCTCCGGCGCCGAACGCGCGGATCACGGCCAGACCGCGTTCCAGCGACTGGACGTGGTGCGCGCCGCGCTCGGCTGGTTCTGCCATACCTGTCAACCTAGCCGGTGGTGCGTGGCTGGGCGGTGGGCTCTCCCATCTCGGCCAGGGTCTTCTGCGCGATCGCGAACGCCTCGTTCGCCGCCGGCACCCCGGCGTACACCCCGGTGTGCAGCAGGACCTCGCCGATCTCGTCGGCGGTCAGGCCGTTGCCGACGGCGGCGCGGACGTGCATCGCGATCTCGCCGTGGCAGTGCAGCGCGGTGAGCACGGCCAGCGTGACGCAGCTGCGGGTCTTGCGGTCCAGCCCGTCACGCGTCCAGATCGACCCCCACGCGGCGCGGGTGATGTAGTCCTGGAACTTCTGGGTGAACTCGGTCGCGTTCGCGGTGGCGCGGTCGACGTGCGCGTCGCCCAGCACCTCGCGCCGGACCCGCATGCCCGCGTCGTACAGCTCGTCGCTCATCGCGCCCCCTTCAGGTGCTCCAGGACCAGCTCGGTGAACTTGCCCGCCTGCTCGTAGCTGCCCAGGTGGGCCGCGTGGCCGAGGACCTCGAACCGCGCGCCCGGGATCGCCTCGGCGATGGCCTGGCCGTGCGACGGCGGCAGCGCGGCGTCGTCGGCTCCGGAGATCACCAGCGTCGGCGCGCTGATCGCGGCCAGCCCGGCGGTCAGGTCGAGCCCGGCGATCGCCTCGCAGCAGGCCGCGTACCCCTCGGCGGGGGTCGTCGCGGTCATCTGCCGCAGCTCCGCGGCCAGTTCGGGGTGCGCGGCGATCCAGTCCGGCGTGAACCAGCGGCCGATGCTGCCCGCGGCGATCTGCTCCATGCCCTCGGCCCGGACCTGCTTCGCGCGCCCGGTCCACATGTCGACGTTGCCCGGTTTGACCGAGGTGAACGTCAACGCCAGCGACCGGATGCGCTCCGGCGCGTGCTGCCCCAGCCAGGCGCCGGTCATGCCGCCCAGCGACAGGCCGACGAAGTGCGCGGACTCCACGCCGAGCGTGTCCAGCAGCTCGACGACGTCACCCCCGAGGTCGGCGATCGAGTAGGGGCCGGGCGGCACCGGCGACCGCCCGTGGCCGCGGGTGTCGTAGCGGACCACGCGGAACCCGTTGTCCGTCAACGGCTTCACCTGCGGGTCCCACATACGCAGGTTGCTGCCGATGGAGTTGCTCAGGACGACGACCTCACCATCGCCCGCGGTCTCGTAGTGGACCTTCACGGAGTTCCCTTTCGCTTCTCGTGCGCGGCCAGCGCCCGTTCGACGAAGACGCGCGCGCTCCCCAGGTAGCCGGCCGGGTCGAGCAGCTCGCCGATGCGCTCGCGGGTCAGGTGCTTGCCCACCAGCTCGTCCGCGGCCAGCAGGTCGGCCAGCTCGCCCTCGCCGGCCAGCGCGCGGCGGGTGCACGCGCTGACCGCGTCGTGCGCTTCGAGCCGGCCGGTCGAGGCCGCCAGCGCGGTCGTGACGCGTTCGGACAGCAGCGCGCCGCGCGTGATGTCCAGGTTGGCCCGCATCCGGTCCGCGTCGACCTGGAGCCGGTCCAGGCTCGTGCGCAGCCAGTGCACCGCGGACCCGGTGCTGCGGAACAGTTCCGTGAGCGGCCGCCACTCGGCGTGCCACGAACCGGCGGCGCGCTGGTGCTCCTGCGCCATCGCGCCGAGCAGGGTCGCGACCAGCCCGGGCGCCTGTTGCGCGGCCGCGTTCGCCGCCACCGCGGCGACCGGGTTCCGCTTGTGCGGCATGGTGGACGAGCCGCCGCTGCCCTCGGCGACCTCGGCGATCTCCCCGACCTCGGTCTGCGCCAGCAGCACCAGCGACCGGGAGATCCCGGCGACCACCCCGGACAGCTCGCCGAGCGCACCGGCCAGCTCGGCGATCCGGGTGCGCTCGGTGTGCCACGGCAGCACGGGTTCGGCGAGCCCGAGACGGCGGGCGAACGCGGCCAGCACCTCCGGACCCTGTTCGCCCAGTGAAGCCAGCGTGCCGGTCGCCCCGCCGAGCTGCACGGCGAACCGCTGCGCACGCAACCGGTCCGCGGCCGCGTCGAGCCCGGACAGCCAGCCCGCGACCTGGAACCCGAACGTCACCGGCAGCGCCTGCTGCAGCAACGTCCGTCCCGCTTGGACAGTCCCGGCGTGCGCACGCGCCAGCTCCGCGAGCCGGTCCGCGCACGCCTCAGCCTCGGCGATCAGTACTTGCGCAGCCCGCGCGGACACCAGCATCGCGGCGGTGTCCACAATGTCCTGACTGGTGGCGCCGAGGTGCACGACCCGGCCGGCCTCGCCGCCCACCTGCGCGGTCAGCTCCCGCACGAGCGGCGCGGCCGGATTGCCCACGCCGACGGACTGCGCACCGATCGCGGCGGCGTCGAACTGGCCGTCCCGGGCCACCGCGGCGATCCGGTCCGCGTGCTCGCGCGGGATCACGCCCGCGTCCGCCTCCGCCCCGGCCAGCGCCGCCTCCGCGTCGAGCAGGCCACGCAGCCAGGCGGCGTCGGACACCTCGGCGCGCACCGGCCCGGCGGCCAGCATCGGGTCGAACAGGTCAGACATCGAAGAACACTGTCTCAGCCTCACCCTGCAGCCGCACGTCGAAGCGGTACCCGTCGTCGGTCTTGTCCGCGATCAGCGTGCCGCGCCGCTCCGCCGGCACCGAGTTCAGCACCGCGTCGGCGGCGTTGGCCTCGGTGTTCTCCGGGAAGTAGATGCGCGTGACGACCCGGTGCAGCACCGCGCGCGCGAACACCGACACGTCGATGTGCGGCGCCTGCAGGTCACCGTCCTGGCCCGGGATCGCGCCCGGCAGCAGGGTCAGGATCTCGTAGCTGCCGTCCGGTTTCGTCGGGCAACGGCCGAACCCGCGGAACCCCGGCACGCGGCCGCGCGGGTCGTCCGGGTGGTCGAAGCGGCCCTGCGGATCGGCCTGCCAGGTCTCGATCATCGCGTCCGGGACCGGGTTGCCCTCGCCGTCGGTGACCACGCCCCGGATCCACACCGCGCCGGGCGTGCCCTCGGGCACCACCGTCGGGCCGTCTTCCCAGGGCAGGCCGATCGCGAGGTAGGGGCCGACGGTCTGCGACGGAGTGGTCATTCGTCTTCCTCTTCCTCGTTCTCGAACACCGACTGCTCGCGCCCGCGCACCACGATGTCGAACTCGAAGGCCAGCGCCCAGTGGTCGGTGGTGCGGCTGTAGTCGAACCGCGAGATCATCCGCTGCCGCGCCTTCTCGTCCGGGATGGAGTTGAAGATCGGGTCCTGGAAGAACAGCGGGTCGTCCGGGAAGTACATCTGCGTCACCAGGCGCTGCGTGAACGCCTGCCCGAACACCGAGAAGTGGATGTGCGCGGGCCGCCAGGCGTTGTCGTGGTTCTTCCACGGGTAGGCGCCGGGCTTGATGGTGGTGAACTCGTAGCGGCCTTCCGAGTCGGTGATCGTGCGGCCGACGCCGTCGAAGTTCGGGTCCAGCGGGGCCGGCCAGTTGTCGCCGATGTGCCGGTAGCGGCCGCCCGCGTTGGCCTGCCAGATCTCGATCAGCGAGTTCGGGATGCCCCGGCCGTCGCGGCCGAGCAGGCGGCCGTGCACCAGGATGCGCTGGCCCTGCGGCTCCTCGGCGTGCTGGCGGGTCAGGTCGTTGTCGAACTCGCCGAGGCGGCCGGGGCCGAGCAGCGGGCCGGTCACCTCGGTGAGCATCTGCGGCAGCAGAACGAGCGGCTGCTTCGGGTACCGCAGTTGCGTCGAGCGATAGCCCGGCGAGTTCAGCGGCGCGTGCGTGCCCTCCGGGTCCCGCCGGTAACGCGGCAGGATCAGCTTGTCACTCGTCGGTGCTGCCATAGCACGGTTTCCTTTCTCCTCACGCTTCCAGCACGACCGCGAGCCCCTGGCCCACGCCGATGCAGATGGCCGCCAGGCCGTAACCACCGCCGCGGCGGCGCAGCTCGTAGGCCAGCGACGCGAGAATGCGCCCGCCGGAGGCGCCCAGCGGGTGGCCGATGGCGATCGCGCCGCCGTTGACGTTCACGATCGACGGGTCGAGCTTGGGCCAGTCGGCGAAGCAGGACAGGCACTGCGCGGCGAACGCCTCGTTCAGCTCGACCGCGGCCAGCTGCTCCCAGCCGATCCCGGCGCGCTCCAGCGCGATCTCCGCCGCCCGCACCGGGCCGATGCCGAACACGTCCGGGTCCACACCCGCCGCGCCCCGCCCGGCGATGCGCGCCAGTGGCGTCTTGCCGAGCCGGTCGGCCGCGGCCTGGTCGCCCAGCAGGACGGCGGAGGCGCCGTCGTTCAGCGGGGAGGCGTTGCCGGCGGTGATGGTGCCGTTCTGGCGGAACGCGGGCTTGAGCTTGCCCAGCTTCTCCAGCGTCGAGTCGGCGCGGATGCCCTCGTCGCGGGTCAGGTCGGTGCCGGGGACGGGCACCACGTGGTCGTCGTAGAAGCCGGCGTCCCACGCCTTCGCCGCGTTCTGGTGGCTGCGCAGCGCGAACTCGTCCTGCGCCTCGCGGGTGATGCCGTACTTCTCGGCCAGCCGCTCGGTGCTCTCGCCCAGCGAAATCGTCCACTGCTCGGGCATCTCCGGGTTGACCATGCGCCAGCCCAGGGTGCTCGAATGCAGCGTCTGGTTCGCCGGGGAGTACGCCTTCTCCGGCTTGAGCAGGATCATCGGGGCGCGGGTCATCGACTCCACACCGCCCGCGACGACCAGCGAGGCGTCGCCGGTCGCGATGGTGCGGCTGGCCTGCATCACCGCGTCCAGGCCGGAACCGCACAGCCGGTTCACCGTGGTGCCGGGCACCGAGGTCGGCCAGCCCGCGAGCAGCGCGGCCATGCGCGCCACGTTGCGGTTGTCCTCGCCGGCCTGGTTGGCGTCGCCCAGCACGACCTCGTCGACGGTGCCCGGGTCGAGGTCGTTGCGGGCGGCCAGCTCACGCAGCACGTGCGCGGCCAGGTCGTCGGGGCGGACCCCGGCCAGGGCGCCGCCGTAGCGGCCGAACGGGGTCCGGATCGCGTCGAGAACGAATGCGTCGCTCACTTGGCCGCCTTCAGTTCACGCAGGGCCTGGAGTTCGGCCTCGGTGGGCGGGGGCGTGGTCTCCAGCTCCGGGGCCACCTTCAGGTCCCAGCCGGTCGCCTCCTTGACCTGCTCGACCGTGACGCCCTCGTGGACCTGGGTCAGCACGAGCTCGGCGGTCTCCGGGTCGGGCCGCATCACGCCCAGGTCGGTGATCACCAGGGTCGGGCCCGCGCCGGGCAGGCCCAGCTTCTCCCGCTCGCCCTTGCCGCGGCCGTGGCCGAAGGAGGTGATGAAGTCGACCTGCTCGACGAAGCTGCGCTTGCTCTGCCGCACCACGACGTAGACCTCGTGGCAGCTCGCGGCGATCTCCGGGGCCCCACCGGCACCGGGCAGGCGGACCTTCGGGTCGGCGTAGTCGGTGCCGATGACGGTGGTGTTGATGTTGCCGAACTTGTCCAGCTGGGCCGCGCCGAGGAAGCCGACGTCGATGCGGCCGGGCTGCAGCCAGTAGTTGAACACCTCCGGCACGCTGATCACGGCGTCGGCGGTGTCGGCGAGGATGCCGTCCCCGATCGACGCGGGCAGCCGGGTCGGCTTCGAGCCGAGCGTGCCCGACTCGTAGATGAGCACCAGGTCCTCGGCGTGGGTGCGGCGCGCGAGGTTGGCCGCGGTGGAGGGCAGGCCGATGCCGACGAACACCCGCTGGCCACCGGTGAGGGCGCGGGCCGCGGCGATCGACATCATCTCGTCGGACGTGTACGTCCGCTCGACCGTCGCTGTCACTGGGCCACCTCCTGCGTCTTGCGGGACACCCGCACCCGGTCGGCATCCACGAGCGGGGCTTCGCCATGGTCGCTCGTGGCTGCCTCCGTGCCGAACACCTTCTCGTCCAGCCAGCGCTGGAACGAGTCCCTCTCCCGCCCAATGGAATCCCAATACGCGTAATACTCGTTGTCGCGCTCCGAGTACCCGGCCGCGTAGGACGGATGCGCCCCGTTCGGGACCTCGGCGACCGCCGTGACGGCCCAGGTCGGCAGGATGACCTGACCGGGCATCGGGGTCAGCTCGTCGACGATCTCCTCGACGGTGACCAGGCTGCGCTTGGCGGCCAGCACCGCCTCCTTCTGCACGCCGACCAGGCCCCACATCTGCACGTTGCCGGCGCGGTCGGCCCGCTGCGCGTGGATGATCGAGACGTCCGGGTTGATCGCCGGCACCGCGGCCAGCTCCTCGCCGGTGAACGGGCAGGTGATCGTCTTGATCGTGTCGGTGTGCTTGGGCAGGTCCGTGCCGCGGTAGCCGCGCAGCACCGCGAACGGCAGCCCGGAGGCGCCGGCGACGTAGCGGTTGGCCATCCCCGCGTGGCTGTGCTCCTCGATCTCCAGCGGCACCGGCCAGGAGTTCTGCACCGCGTCGCGGAAGCGGTGCAGCGAGCCCACGCCCGGGTTGCCGCCCCAGGAGAAGATCAGCTTCTTCGCGCACCCGGCGCCGATGAGCTGGTCGTAGACGATGTCGGGCGTCATCCGCACCAGCGTCAGGTCCCTGCGCCGCTGGCGGATGATCTCCTGCCCCGCCGCGTGCGGGATCAGATGGGTGAATCCTTCGAGGGCGACCGTGTCCCCGTCGTGCACCAGCTGGGCGACGGCGTCACGGAGCGACGTTATCTCGGCCATTGAGCTGCTTCCGTTCGCATTACGCACACAAGTTCTACATATGAACATAGCGGGCGGTCCGGAGCCGCGCAAGGAAGGGTGGACGCATGAGTGGACCCGAAATCGATCCGGTGACGGCCGAGAGCGAGCAGCAGGACGCCGACATCGGCGGCGAGCACACCGAACCCACCTACCGCGACCAGGACCCCGAGGTCGGCACCGACGAAGCCGAACCGGAGGGCAAAGGCGGCCCCGGAGGCATGGACCCCGAATAGCGCGCGCGGCCACCGATCCTGCGAAGCTGGAGCCCATGCGAATCGTGGTGACGCGGCGGGTTCCGGAAGCAGCGATGGTGGTGCTCCGCGAGGCGGGCGAGGTCTGGGTGTCCGGCGAGGACCGGCCGCTGCGCCCCGACGAGCTGCGCGAAGCGGTGCGCGGCGCGGACGCGGTGGTGTGCATGCTGCACGACCGCGTCGACGGCGCGGTCGCCGACGCGGCCGGGCCGCAGCTGAAGGTCGTGGCCAACGTCGCGGTCGGCCACGACAACATCGACGTGCCCGCACTGGCCGAGCGGGGCGTGACGGTCACGAACACGCCCGGCGTGCTCACCGACGCGACCGCGGACCTCGCGTTCGGCCTGCTGCTCGCCGTGACGCGGCGCATCGGCGAGGGCGAGCGGCTGCTGCGGGCGCGCCGGCCGTGGTCGTTCCACCTCGGCTTCATGCTCGGCTCCGGCCTGCAGGGCAAGACGCTCGGCATCGTCGGGCTGGGCCAGATCGGGCAGGCGATGGCGCGCCGCGCCAGGGCGTTCGGCATGCGGATCGTCTACAGCGGACGGTCGCGGGCGAAGCCGGAGGTGGAGTCGGCGCTGCACGCGGAGCACCTGTCGTTCCTGGAACTGCTCCGGACCGCCGACGTGGTGTCGCTGCACTGCCCGCTGACCGCGGAGACGCGGCACCTGATCGACGCCGAAGCGCTGGGCGCGATGAAGCACAGCGCGTTCCTGATCAACACCACGCGCGGGCCGGTCGTGGACGAGGCCGCGCTGGCCGACGCGCTGCTGCGGCGCGAGATCGCCGGCGCCGGGCTGGACGTGTTCGAGAAGGAGCCGGAGGTCGAGCCGCGGCTGCTGGAGCTGGACAACGTAGTCGTCACCCCGCACCTGGGGTCGGCGACCGTGGAGACCCGCACGGAGATGGCGCTGCTGGCGGCGCGCAACGTGGCGGCGGTGCTCTCCGCCGAGGGGGCCGTTAATGAGGTGCGGCCGGACGGTGATCGCTCCTAGTCTTCGCGGCGTGCGACTGAGCGGACAGGTCCTGATTCTCGACGCCGACGACACGTTGTGGGAGAACAACGTGGTCTTCGAGCGGGTCATCGACGACTACCTGGACTGGATCGCGCATCCGACCCTGGACCGCGCCGCGGTGCGCGGCATCCTGGACGACATCGAACGGGCGAACGCGGTCACGCACGGCTACGGGACGAAGGTGTTCCTGCACAGCCTGGCGGAGTGCTTCGAGAAGCTGAACTCCCGGCCCGCGACGTCCGCGGAGCGGGACCGCATCGAGGAGCTGGCGGCGGCGCTGATCCACCACGAGATCGAGCTGATCCCCGGTGTCGCCGAGACGCTCGACGAGCTGGGCTCGCGGCACGAGCTGATGCTGCTGACCAAGGGCGACCAGGAGGAGCAGCAGCGCAAGATCGACGCCTCCGGGGTGGCGCACCACTTCCGCGAGGTGCACATCGTGCCGGAGAAGGACGTCGAGGTGTACCGCGGCCTGGCGGCGGCGCGGATGCTCGCGCCGGAGTCGACGTGGATGATCGGCAACTCGCCGAAGTCGGACATCCGCCCGGCACGCGCGGCGGGGATGAACGCGGTGTTCATCCCGAACGCGCACACGTGGGTGCTGGAGCACGACGAACTGGACGATGCCGACGAGCGGGTGCTGCGGCTCGGGACGTTCACGGAGCTGCTGCACCACTTCTAAGTTGCGTGGCACGCATATTTGCGTGCCACGCAAGTTCTGTACCGTGGAGTCATGGGCCTGCGGGAGCGGAAGAAAGCCGAGACGCGCTCGGCGATCAGCTGGGCGGCGATCCGGCTGACCGTCGAGCGCGGGTTCGACAACGTGAAGGTCGAGGACATCGCCGACGCCGCCGGGCTCTCCCCGCGCACGTTCAACAACTACTTCTCCAGCAAGGGCGAGGCGATCGTGGCCCGCCACGCCGACCGCATCCGCAACTTCGCCGGGGCACTGCGCGACCGCCCGGCGGACGAGCCGCTGTGGGACGCGATCAGCGTCGCGGCCACGGCCCAGTTCGGCCCGGACCCCGCCGCGGCCGAAGCCCCGGTGGCCGATCCGGCGACCTGGACGTCCGGCGTGCGCGCGATGCTCGCCGAGCCCGCCCTGCAGGGCGATCTGCTCAAGGCCGGCGCGCTCGCGGAGGCCGAGATCGCCGCGGCGGTCGCCGACCGCACCGGCACCTCGGTCGAGCGGGACCTGTACCCGCACCTGGTGGCGTCCGCGGTCGTGGCCGCGGTGCAGACCGCGATCGGCCACCACCTCCGCACCGAACGCCCGGTGCCCGACCTGCTCACCGAAGCGCTCGCGCGGCTCTCCGCGGGCCTGTAACTCCACTGTGGACGATCAGCCCGGGCGTGCTCCCGGGCCGCTGTCCCCTGCCCGGAAGGACTTCCCCATGATCGACGTCGTCATCGCGGGCGGCGGGCCCACCGGCCTCATGCTCGCCTGCGAACTCGCACTGGCCGGCGCTCGCCCCGTCGTCCTGGAACGCCTCGCCGAGCCCGGCATCGAGCGGCGGGCGAACGGCCTGGTCGGCGAGGTCGTGCGCATGATGGACCGGCGCGGCCTGTACGAGCGGCTGACCGGCACCCCCGGCGCTCCGGAGCCCGTCCGCGGGTTCGTGTTCGGCGCCTTCCCGCTGCCACTGGCCGACCTCCACCACAACCTCTACACGCTGCCGGTGCCGCAGCGGCGCATCGAGGAGGTGCTCACCGAACGCGCGGCCGAACTCGGCGTCGACGTCCGTCGCGGGCACGAGGTCACCGGGCTGGTCCAGGACGAGGACGCGGTGACCATCGAGGTCGGCGGGCGCGAGCCGGTGGAGGCGCGGTTCCTCGTCGGTGCGGACGGCGGGCACAGCGTGGTGCGCAAGCTGGCCGGCATCGGATTCCCCGGCGTGACCTCCGACGAAGCCGTGTCGTACTCGGCGGACGTCTCGGTCCCGCCCGAGATCCTCGGCCCCGACGGCGAACTGGTGGTGCCCGGTTTCGGCGTCGTGCCGCCGTTCCAGCACCTGCGCACCGAGCGCGGAATGATCACCTGGGCACCGTTCCCCGGCCGGAACCCGACGCTCAACACCATGGAGTGGGGCCTGCCCGCGGACGGTGAGGCGTCCCTGGCGGAAGTGCGCGCCAGCGCGGCCCGCATGCTCGGCGTGGACCTGCCGCTCGGGCCGCCGACGGATGAGGGACCGCACCTGATGCGGCGCCTGTTCGGCGGGAACACCCGGATCGCCGAGCGCTACCGGGACCGCCGGGTTTTCCTGCTCGGCGACGCCGCGCACGTCCATTCCGCGATCGGCGGCCCCGGCCTCAACCTCGGCCTGCAGGACGCGGTCAACCTCGGCTGGAAGCTCGCGGCGGCGGTGCGCGGCGACGTGGACGTGCTGGACACCTACGAGTCCGAGCGGCGCCCGGTCGCCCAGCGCGTCGCCATGCACACGCAGGCGCAGTCGCTGCTGCTCCGGCCGGGCGGCGAGGTGACCGCGTTCCGGGAACTGTTCGCGGAGCTGCTGGCCCTGCGCGGCACCCGGCAGCACCTCGCCGACCTGCTGGCGGGCGCGGACATCCGCTACGACATGGGCACCACCGGAGAACTGGTCGGGCAGTTCGCGCCGGACCTGGTGGACCAGCGCGACCTCACCCACAGCGGCCGGGCCCTGCTGCTCGACCCGACCGGGCTGCTCGACGCCGCGCCGTGGCGGAAGTCCGTCGACGTCGTCGAGATGCCCGATCTGGACTGCGCGTTCCTGCTGCGGCCGGACTGCTTCGTCGCCTGGGCGGGCGTGGACCAGGACGGCCTGCACGAAGCGCTCACGAGGTGGTTCGGCCCCGGAACGCACTGAGGGAGGACACCGTTTCCGGCATCCTCCCTCAGCGGAAGTCCTGCGATCAGGCGGTCGGCGCCTCGGCCTGGGGCAGGACGGCGAAGTTCAGCTGCCCCTGCTCGTCCTGCTGGACGTCGAGCACCTTGTCGTCCAGGAAGATCGCGGCCTGCGGCTCCAGGAACACCTTCGCACCCCCGTCCGCGCCCACGACCTGGTCCCCGTCCTCCGGAGCCGGTGCCACGGACAGCGCCAGCTGGGCGCCGCTGTCCTGCTGGGCCTGCACGGCGAAGCGCAGGCCACCACTGTCGGTCTGGCCCTCCTGTGCCGTCAGGGCGCTGATGGCCTCGGCGGCGGCATCGGTCAAAGCGAGCATCGTGTCAGTCCCTTCGCGTCACGTGCACTCGTACCTCCGACCGTAGGGGCACGCTTCGGGGCACGCTGTCCAGCACCCGCCGTCACCGCCGATCACGGTGGGTTTCGCCAGGTCAGCGCAGATGTGACGGCCGTCACACCGGGTCTTCGTCCGGCGGTGTCCGGATCGCGTCGGGCACCGAGCCCGGCGGGTTGTCCGCCTTCTGGTCCACCGCGTCGCCGAGGTTCTGGCCAGGGTCGGGGGCCTCGGCGCGGACACCGGTCTCGTCCGCCGGCACGTCCTCCGGCTGGACGTCCGGGCGCTCCTGCGCCAGCCGTCCGTCGAGGCTCTCGCCCTCGCGCACCTCGTTCGGCGTCGTGCCGAACCGGTCGGAGGCCATGTACCGCTCCGGCGGCTCGACGCCCTCCTCGAGCGGGTCGACGCGCAACCGGTCCTCGTCGAGGTCCTCCGCGCTGTTCAGCGCGGCCGGGTCGCTCTCCACCGCGTCGGGGACGGGATGGCCATGAGCCTCACTCATCGGTCCTCCTCACCTGCTGGTTCCAGCGGTGGCGATACCCGAGCGGCAGGCCGGGCAAACCCGAGATCAAGCTCACGTGCTTGTAGAGTACAAACAATTGCTGAGCATAGGTAAGTTCTGAACCATGACCGCGACGTGGATCAGCGGGCCGGTGGCTCGGGCGGCGCCCGCCGCACCCCGCCCGGCCGAGCACCACGCGGTCGCCTGGTACGTCGTCGCCGGGGTGCTGACGACCGGCCTGCAGGAAGTGCTCTTCCTCGGCGCGCGCCCGCTGCTGGGCGCGGTGGTCGCGAACACGCTGGCCATCGCGCTGACCACGATCGCCAACACCGAGTTCCAGCGGCGCGTGACGTTCGCCGGCCGTCCCGCCTCACCCGTTCGGCTGCACCTGCAGTCCGTGGGGACGTTCGCCTTCTACGCGGGCTACGGCTCGCTCGTGCTGTTGTCGTTACATCTGTTCACCCCGAGCCCCTCGGCCACGCTGCAGGCGGTGACCCTGGCGGCGGCGAGCAGCCTGGGCGGTATCGTCCGGTTCGCGTTGCTGCGCTGGTGGGTCTTCCCGAACCGGTGACCTGCGTGTTGTCACACCGCCAAGTGGTGTGTCACTTGTGCGCTCGCCTGTTCGCCGGTGCTCGGTTCGCGCGTCTGGAGAACGCGATCGAGCGGGGTGTTGCGGCAAATGGGGTATGTCTAGTTGAAATCTGGACTGTCGGGCGACCACCACTTACGATTACGCACAGTCGCGTCGGTGACGGGTCGGCAGGGACCTAGAGGGAGTACCCGTTCACCGAGAGTAACTCGAAACGCGGGCCCCCGACGGCGACCGGTCGACGGGTCATCGTTGTTGTCGTTGGGGAGCCGACCATGCGAACGAGTGTCCCGCCCAGCACTGCCACCCTCAGATCCGCGCCCGAGGCGCCGGGGCTGACACCCCAGGCCTTTCCTCGGGCCTCACAGCGGCTCACGAAGGAAGAGCTCGACCCGGTCGTCCGCGAGGCGGCCACCGGTGAGCGCGGAGCCGTGGACCGCCTGATCCAGATGATCACCCCGGTCGCCGTCCGCTACTGCCGCGCCCGGCTCGGTGGCCGCGACCTGTCCTACCTGTCGGCGGACGACGTGGCGCAGGAGGTCTGCCTGGCCGTCCTGCACGCGCTGCCGCAGTACCAGGACCGGGGCGGATCCTTCCTCTACCTGGTGCACGCCATCGCGTCGAACAAGGTCGCCGACGCCTACCGCCTGGTCTCCCGGGACCGGTCGGACCCGGTCGCCGAGCTGCCGGAACGCCCGCTGGCCGACAACGAGCCGGAGAAGCACGCGCTCGACGTCGACCTCGGCGACCGGCTGACCAGGCTGCTCGCCACGCTTCCGCAGCTGCAGCAGGAGATCCTGACGCTGCGGATCGCCGTCGGGCTGTCGGCGAACGAGACGGCCGAGGCGCTGGGCATCTCGGCCGGCAACGTCCGCGTCACGCAGCACCGCGCGCTGGGCAAGCTGCGCGCGATGGTCACCCGCGACGGCGACCTGCTCGGCTAGTCGCCGTAGGCCTGGGTCAGGGCGGGCAGCAGCTCGTTCGAGGCGAACTCGAAGAACCCGTCCTGGTGCTCGCCGCCGATCTGGACCAGCGCCAGATCGGTGAAGCCGGCGTCGGCGAAGGCCTGCGCGCTCTTCACGATCGGCTCGACGTCCGGCCCGCACGGGATGGACTGCGCGACCTCGTCGGGCGTGACGAACTGGGTCGCGCCGGCGAACCCGGACGTGCCGGGCAGCTCGGCGTTGACCTTCCAGCCGCCGCCGAACCAGCGGAACTGCTCGTGCGCCCGCTGCTTGGCCGCCTCCGGGTCGCGGTCCCAGCACACCGGCAGCTGCGCGTACTTGCGTGAGGTGTCCTGCCCCAGCTGCGCGCGCTCCTCGTCCCACGCGTGCAGCAGCTCGGGCTTCGGCTCGGTGGCGATCAGCGCGTCGGCCACCGGGGCGAAGCGCGACACCGACTGCCTGCCGGACACGGCGACCCCGATCGGGGTGCGCCGCTCGGGCAGGTCCCACAGCTTCGCCGAATCGACCCGGTAGTGCTGACCCGAGTAGTTGACGTACCCGCCGTCGAAGAGGTCGCCGATGATCGCCAGCGCCTCGCTCAGCATCTCGTGCCGCACGTTCACCGGCGGCCACCCGCGGCCGACGACGTGCTCGTTCAGGTTCTCGCCCGCACCCAGCCCCAGCGTGAACCGGTCGTCCGACAGCAGGGAGATGGTCGCCGCCTTCTGCGCCACCACCGCCGGGTGGTAGCGCATGAGCGGACAGGTCACGAAGCTGAGCAGCTCGACGCGTTCGGTCACCTGCGTGACCGCGCCCAGCACGCTCCACGCGTACGGGGCATGACCCTGTTCGTCGAGCCAGGGCGAGTAGTGGTCGCTGCACACCTCGAACGCGAACCCCGCCTCCTCGGCGGCCGCCGCGTGCCGGACCAGCTCCTTCGGCCCGGCCTGCTCGGTCATCAGGGTGTAACCGAAACGCACTCCTGCTCCTTCTCAGCGCTGGACAGCAGCTGCTTGCGTCGCGTGATCATCGCCCGGCGCTCGGTCTCGTCGAGCCCGCCCCAGACGCCGAAGGGCTCCTCGGCGGTGAGCGCGTGGTGCCGGCACTCGACGATCACCGGGCAGGACATGCAGATCTGCTTGGCCCGCGCCACCCGGTCCGCCCGCGCGAAGCCCCGCTCGCCATCGGGGTGGAAGAACACCGAACTGTCCAAGTTCCGGCAGTTGCCGTGCCGCTGCCACTCCCACGTTTCGGCAACAGGCACCGGGAGCCGTGACGTGTCCGCCATCTCGACCTCACCTCCGCGACCATCTCAGTTGCGCGCAGGACTACCCCGGTTTTTCGGCCACTACACCTGCCGGCCCAGCGCCAGCCGCTTCTCGAACCAGTGATCGGCGTACAAGCGTTGCTCAGGGGCCGCGATCTCGCGGTAGCCGTGTTTGGCGTAGAGGCTGCGAGCCTCCACCAGATCGTGCCGCGTGTCCAATCGCATCCGGGTGGAACCCAGCCGCTGAGCTGCGATTTCGGCGGCGCGGAGCAGTTGGTCGCCACCGCCCTGGCCGCGCGCGGCGGGACGGACGAACATCCGGGTCAGCTCGGTGGTCGTGACGTCGAGCACTCTGATGCCGACGCAGCCGGTCACCACATCGTGGGACCGGGCGAGCAGGAAGAGGCCGGTGGGCGGGACGAGGTCGTCACTGGGGTCGTCGGCCATCGCGGCGTCGAGTTCGGCCTCGCTCGCGGGCCGGCCGTAGTAGCGGCTGGCGACGTCGTCGAAGTAGGCGCGCAGGATCGCCTGCGCGGCGGGGTCGGTCACCAGGACCGGGTCGATCGTCCACACGGGTCCATACTGGTGCCGCGGTAAAGCGAATATCAGTCGGAACCGGTTAGGGTGGCCGGCATGGCTTACGACGTGGTCCTGTTCGGCGCGACCGGCTTCACCGGCCGGCTCACCGCGGAGTACCTGGCCCGGCACGCCCCCGACGACTGTCGCTGGGCGCTCGCCGGCCGCAGTCGCACCAAGCTCGAAGGTGTGCGGGATGCGCTGGGGCCGAAGTTCGCCCAGCTGCCGCTGCTCTACGCCGACGTCACCGACCCCGCGTCGCTGAAAGCGGTGGCCTCCTCCGCGAAGGTCGTGATCACCACGGTCGGCCCGTACGTGCAGTACGGCGAGCCGCTGGTGGCCGCGTGCGCCGAGGCCGGCACCGACTACGTGGACCTGTGCGGCGAGCCCGAGTTCACCGACCTGATGTACGTCCGCCACCACGCCCGCGCCGCCGAGACCGGCGCCCGCATCGTGCACGCGTGCGGCTTCGACTCGATCCCGCACGACCTGGGCGTCTACTACACCGTCCAGCAGCTGCCGGACGACGTGCCGATCCGCGTGCGCGGCCAGGTGCGCGTCGGCGCCACGTTCTCCGGCGGCACCTACGCCTCCGCGCTCGGCGCCGCGTCCCGGCTGCTGCCGATGCTCCAGGCCGCCCGGGAGCGCCGGAAGCTGCAGCACCGCCCCGAAAACCGCCGGGTCCGCGCGGTCACCGGGACCCCGCGCCGCGACGGGGAGACCGGCCACTGGCTGGTGCCGCTGCCGACGATCGACCCGCAGATCGTCGTCGGCTCGGCGCGCGAGCTGCCCGAGTACGGGCCGGACTTCACCTACAGCCACTACGCGGCGGTCAAGCACCTGCCGGTGCTGGCGGGCGGGCTCGCCGGGCTGGGCGCGGCGGTCGCGCTCGTGCAGCTCCCGCCGGTCCGCAAGGCACTGGGCAACCTGCGCAAGCCCGGCGAGGGCCCCAGCGAGCAGCGGCGCGCGAAGTCCTGGTTCAGCGTGCGGTTCACCGCCGACGGCGGCGGCAGGCGCGTGGTCACCGAGGTCTCCGGCGGCGACCCCGGTTACGACGAGACGGCGAAGATGCTCGCCGAGTCCGCGCTGTGCCTGGCGCACGACGACCTGCCCGCCCGCGCCGGGCAGCTCTCCCCCGCCGCCGCGATGGGCGACGCGCTGCTGACGCGGCTGAAGAACGCGGGGCTCACGTTCCGGACCCTCCCGTCCTGAACCACCCGGACGGGGGATAGCGCCGACACGAACCCCGACCTGCTTAAACACAGTTCAAGCCGGGCCTTACAGTGATCGTATGGCTCGATTGACGCGCGCGGAAAGTCAGGCGCACACGCGCCGCCGTCTCCTGGTCACCGCCACCGAACTCTTCCTCCGCGACGGCTACACCGCGACGTCGCTGGAACGGGTGGCCGAGGAGGCCGGGTTCTCCAAGGGCGCCGTCTACTCCAACTTCCGCAACAAGGACGAGCTGTGCCTGGCCGTCCTGGACGGGGTGCGCGCGGAGAAGGCGGCGTCGGTGGACGCGACCCTGTCCCGCACGGACAGCCTCGAGGAGCTGCTGGCGGCCTTCGCGGTGTGGGCCGCGGGGACCGGGGGCGACCAGGCGTGGATCCGGCTGGAGGCGGAGTACCTGCTCAACTGCCGCCGCGACCCGGACCTGCTGACCCGGCTGGCGAAGAGCAACGCCGAGATCGCCGACCTGGTGACCGAGTTGCTGAACACCAACGCGCGACGGCTGGGCGTGCGGCTGCCGATGGACGCCCGGCAGGCGGCGTACGCGCTGTTCAGCATCACGCTCGGGCTGGGCCTGCTGCGCTCGGTGGACCCGGCCATCGGGGTCGAGTCGTTCACGTCGGTGGTGCGGCTGCTCGCCCAGCCGGCGGAGGTGACCGTGCCGGAAGCACGAACGGCGACCCACACGCCGACGGGCGGCGCGGATTCCTCGGCGCACCGGGACTGAGCGCAGTCCGGCCGGGCGGCGGTCAGCGGGGCGGCAGCGCGTGCAGTTCCACCTGGTCCAACCGCCCCGCGTGGATCCGCGCCGTCAGATACGTGTGCTCCGGCTGGCGGCGCCGGTCCGTGGGCGAACCGGGGTTGAGCAGCCGCAGGCCGGACTCCGCCACGGTGTCCCACGGGATGTGGCTGTGCCCGAACACCAGCACGTCCACATCCGGGTACTCCCGCGCGCACCGCGCCTCCCGGCCCTTCGCCGGGCCCGTCTCGTGCACCACGGCCAGGCGCACGCCCGCCAGGTCGGCCCGCGCCACCTCCGGCAGCCGCGCGCGCAGCTCGGGCCCGTCGTTGTTGCCGTACACCCCGATCAGCCGCCGGCTGCGCGACTCCAGCTCGTCCAGCAGCGCGACCTCCACCCAGTCCCCCGCGTGCACCACCACGTCGGCCCGGGACACCTCCCGCCACAGCTGTTCCGGCAGATCACGCGCCCGCTTGGGCACGTGCGTGTCGGACATGATGAGGAGCCGCATGGTCACCGGTCTATCACGCTGGGCCACCCGAAGCAGGGCACCGATTCCCCCGCCCGTAACCTTCATCCGGGTTGTCCGGATCAGGAGGGGTGAGCCTTGACGCAGGAACCCGCGTGGCCCACGACCGACGACGAGCGGACCGAGGTCATGACCCCGGTCACCGACGTGCTGCCGAAGGTGACGCAGGAGCCACCGCGCCGGAAGCGGACCGCCCGGCGCGCCGGGATCATCGCCGCATCGGTGCTCGGCGCGCTGGCCGCGCTGTACGCCGTCGACCTGCTGATCAGCCAGGGCACCGTGCCGCGCGGGGTCACCGTCGCCGGTGTCGAAGTCGGCGGGCTCAAGCGCACCGCGGCCGAGGACAGGCTGCGCGACGAGATCGAGCCGCGGCTGACCGCGACCATCCCGGTCCGCGCCGGTGACACCACCGCCGCGATCGACCCGGGCACCGCCGGCCTCACCCTCGACTGGCCGTCCACATTGGACCAGGCCGGCGACCAGCCGCTCAACCCGTTCACCCGCATCGCGTCGTTCTTCAGCGACCGCGAGGTCGGCGTGGTGACCCACGCGGACGAGGACAAGCTGGCCGCGGCCATCGAGGAGCTGCGGGCCCGCACCGACCGGCTGCCCGTCGAGGGCACGATCCGGTTCGAGGAGGCCCAGCCCGTCGCGGTGCAGCCGCAGCCCGGCCAGCAGCTGGACGCCGCGGGCGCCAAGAACGAGGTGCTGCGGCACTGGGCGACCGGTCAGACGCTGACCCTCCCGGTGACGACCACGCCGGTGCAGGTCTCCCCCGAGGCCGTCCAGGCGACGCTGGAGGGGTTCGCCAAGCCCGCCGTGTCCACGCCGCTGGTCATCCGCGGCGAGGGCGCCGACGCGACCCTGTCGCCGGAGGCCGTGGCCGCCGCGCTGTCGTTCGAGCCCGGCGACGCCGGCACCCTGGTGCCGAAGGTCGACCACAACAAGCTCATCGAGGCGGCCGGCCCGCAGCTCAAGCCCTCCGAGAAGGAGGGCAAGGACGCCCAGATCGTGTTCGAGGGCGGCCGTCCCACGGTGCAGCCGTCGGTGGACGGCAAGGGCGTCGACTGGAACCCGACCCTGCAGCCGGTGTTCGACCTGCTCAAGACGCCGGGCAAGCACGAGCTGGTCGCCAAGTACCACACCACCCCGGCGAAGGTGACCACCGAGCAGGCCAACCAGCTCGGCATCACCGAGGTCATCGGCGAGTTCACCACCGGCGGGTTCGCCGCCGACTCGGGCGTGAACATCCGGACCGTGGCGCAGAAGGTCAACGGCGCGATCGTCAAGCCGGGCGAGACGTTCAGCCTCAACGGGTTCACCGGCCCGCGCGGCAAGGCCCAGGGGTACGTCGAGGCCGGCGTGATCGAGAACGGCGCCCCGGCCCGTGAGGTCGGCGGCGGCATCTCGCAGTTCGCCACGACGCTGTACAACGCGGCCTACTTCGCCGGGCTGAAGGACGCCGGGCACAAGGAGCACAGCTACTACATCAGCCGCTACCCCGCCGCACGGGAGGCGACGGTGTTCCAGAGCGCCGGTGGCGCCAGCGTCATCGATCTGAAGTTCACCAACGACTCCGACACCGGCGTGGCCATCCAGACCATCTGGACGCCCTCGTCGATCACCGTCAAGTTGTGGGGCACGAAGCGGTACACGGTGGAGTCGATCCCGGGGCCGAAGACGAACTTCGTCCCGCCGCAGGAGAAGCCCGGCCCAGCGGAGAACTGCCACGCCTCCAACGGCGCGCAGGGCTTCACCACGAGCGACACCCGGGTGCTGCGCGACGCGAAGACCGGCCGCGAGGTGAAGCGCGAGACCCGCACGGTGCACTACAACCCGCAACCGAAGATCGTCTGCCCCTGACGGGCGCGAAAGGGCCGCACCGTCTCCCGGTGCGGCCCGGGACTGGGTTTCCGGTTCCGATCTTCCGGGAGCAGTTGTGTGCCTGCGCGGAGGCTGAGGGGTCCTGGGGTCCTGCCACGCAGCGGTTGCGGCCAGGCGGATGAGCCGCTGCCGGCCGAGGTAGCTTACCTAGGAAAAGCGCGCCCGGTGCGGTCCAACAAGAAGGGGCCGCACCGGCTCCCGGTGCGGGCCCGGGAGTCGGACTGAGTTTCCGGTTCCGCTCCCGGGGAACAGTTGTGCGCCTGCGCGGCGGCCGCTGCCGTGCGAATGAGCCGCTGCGGGCCGAGGAGGCTTATCTAGGAAATTGCGTCCTCGCGCCGATGCGGTCCCACAAAAAGGGCCGCACCGACTCCCGGTGCGGCCCCTTTTCGCTAAGTCAGGACGCGCGCTTGATCTCCTCGAGCCGCACCTGCACGCCGTCCAGTACGCGGTCGACCGCGTAGTCGAACAGCTCGGCGAAGTAGTCGCGGTTCTTCTCCGGGTCGTGCAGCCGCTCGTGCACCGTCTCGGCGAGGGTGGCCAGCCCGGACAGGTTCGGGTCCGGCGGCGGCGCGCCCCACCCACCGGAGATCTGCGCCTTCGCCTCGTCGGCCTTGCGCTGGTCGTCCTCCAGCGAGATGAACAGGCAGGCCTGGCTGACCAGCAGCCGGCACACCATGGCGGCCTCGTCCTGCTCGAACCCGGCGCGCAGGAGTGTCCTCATCGCACGGTCCACAGTGGGCCCACCGGCCTTGACCGACGGGCCGTTGAGCGCCACCCGGCGCGCCACGCCCGGGTAGCGCATGAACACCACCCGCAGGTTGGTGAGGAACTGCCGCCACCAGGGCCGCCACTCCAGCTCGGCCGGCGGGAGCTCGTACATCGCGATGACGCGGTCGACGACCGCGGTCACCACCGTGTCCCGGTCACCCACGTGGTGGTAGATCACCGCCGGATAGGCGTCCACCGCGCCGGCGAGCTGGCGCAGCGTCCACGACTCGACCCCGTGCCTCGCGGTCAGCTCGAGCGCCGCGTCGATGATGCGATCCGGGGTGACCGCGGGAAGCCCCGCCGCGTCACGGGAACGCGGGCGGCCGGGCACGGGAGCAGACTTCGCCATGGCGTAACCCTAGCTCCCCCGTGTTGGCGCGCCAGTCAACACCGCCGCCAATCGTGATGAAAACGGCTCGCCAAGGGGAACCGGTCCTGGGAGGCTGGACGGGCAAGCGCGTGACATCCAGGAGGTCGCATGTCCGAGAACAGTTCACCGGGCGAATCCGAAGACGACGTCAAGCGCAGGTTCCGCGAGGCTCTCGAACGCAAGCAGGCCAACGCCCAGTCCTCCGGCCGCCACGACGGCGGCGGCGGCAAGGGCGGCCACGTGCACGGTCACGGCCCCGCGGCCAGCAAGCGCACCTTCCGGCGCAAGAGCGGCTGAGCGGACGGCGTGGGTGCCCGCCGCGGCACCCACGCCGTCACCCGGTCAGGGCGTGAAGGTCTCCAGGTGGTCGACCACGACGAACCGCGACGCCGGGGACGCCGCGGCCACCGCCGACCGCAGCGCCGCCAGGCCGCCCCAGTCGCGGGCCGGTTCGGTCAGCGGGTGGTCGAAGTCGTCCCAGTGCGTCGGGACGACGTACGGCGGCTGCCCGAGCACGCGCAGCAAACGGCCCACGTAGTCGGCGATCTTGCCGCCACCGGCGGGCAGCAGCACGACATCCGGACGTAAACCCTCCAGTTCCGACTCGACGTAGTTCGAGCCGCCGAAGTCGATCACGCTGCCGCCCCACGCCGAGGTCACGTGGTACGCGAGCGTGCCACCCTCGACCAGATCCTGAATATATTTCGGCTTGGGCAGGTGTCCGAGCCCGAAACCCGGCCGCGTCCCCGGAAACGGCACCGCGGCGCGTGCGCCGGACGCCGAATGCAGCGAGCGCAGGATGCGGATCGTGTACCCGTCGAAGGTGAGGAACTCGCCACCGCTCGCCACCGCCAGCTGGTCCTCCGGCGCCCCCAGCGCGGCCATCAGGTTCAGGTGCGTCTCGGTCCCGTACACGGTGGCGCCGGTTTTCCGCGCCAGGTAAGGGACATCGGTCAGGTGGTCGTAGTGCCCGTGCGTCACCAGGATGTGGTCGGCCCGCAGCTCGCCGCTGTCCACGTAACGGTCGATGAGGCCCGTGTCCACGGTCAGCCGGGTCTTCGGGTCCGCCCCCTCCGGCGAGTAGGTCCCGGTGCGGAACCGGGTCAGCCACGGGTCGATCAGGACCGTCTTCGTGGCCGTGCCGTCGGCGCTGGGCATCCGGATCTCCCAGCTGTTGTTGCCCCACCAGCGCAGCGTGAGTCCCCCACCGGTCGCGGCCCGGGCGGCCGCGGGCGCCGCGCCGGCGAGGACGGCGGCGGCCCCCAGGCCCACCCCGAACACCCCGCGCCTGCTCAGTCGATCAGTCATGGCGCCACCCCAGCACGGAACTGGTACGGCTGTCCAAGACCAGACCGGCCCGCTCGCGATACGCCGGCCGATATCGTCGCAGCGTGGACCCCCTGCGCGCGTTGCGTTACTTCGTCGTGGTCGCCGAAGAACTCCACTTCGGCCGCGCCGCGGACCGGCTCGGGATCGCCCAGCCGCCGCTGAGCCAGCGCATCCGCAGGCTCGAGGACGACCTCGGCGCGCGGCTGTTCGACCGCGACAGCAGGCGGGTGGAGCTGACCGAGGCCGGGCAGATCCTGCTCGCCGAATCCCGCGACCTGCTGGCGCGGTGGGAGCGGATGCGCACGCTGGTCGGCAAGGCGCACCGGGGCGAGATCGACGCGCTGCGGGTCGGGGTGCCGCCGGAGCTGGCCGGGCGGGTGCTGGCCGATCTGCTGACCGCGTTCGGCCGCGCGTGCCCGGACGTGCGGCTGGACCTGCAGGAGCTGACGACGACCGAGCAGGTGCGGCTGCTGGCGGACCGCGAGCTGGACGCCGGGCTGCTGCAGCACCCGGTGGACGTGTCCGGGCTCGAACTGGGCCCGGCGGTGCAGACGCCGCTGGGGGTCGTCCTGCCGCGGGATGCGCCGCTGGCGGCGCGGTCGGAGCTGGCGCTGGGCGACCTGGCCGGGCACGGGCTGGTGCTCGACCTGCACGCCGCCGCGCCCGGCCTGTACGACGCGACGCTGCGGACCTGCTGGGAGCAGGGGTTCCGGCCGTCGCACGTGCGGCACGCGCGGAACCCGGAGTTCGTGCTGGGGCTCGTGCTGTCCGGCCACGGCGTGGCGTTCGACCAGGGGCTGGTGGCGCGCAAGGAGCCGCGGGTGGTGTGGCGGCCGCTGGTGGCCGGATCGCTGTCGTGGCGGATGTCGGTGGCCTGGCCCGCGGTCAACCCGCATCCGGAGGCGGCGCGGCTGGCGGAGGTCGTCGCGGACGTGCTGGCGCGCGACGGCGTGACCACGCTCGCGCCGGTTCAGGACCCGGTGCAGCGGCCGTGGAGCGTGGTGTTCGGGCGGTCGTGAGCGATGTCCTCGATGGCGGCTCGCGCGGCCGCGCCGACGGCGTGGTCGACGTCCGGCAGGCGGGACTCCAGCGTCGGCGCCCTGGTGAACACCGCGACGGCGTAGCGGGCGCCGTCCGGGTACTCGGCGACGCCGATCTCGTTGCGCACGGCGAGCAGTGAGCCGGTCTTGCCCCACACCCGGACCTGGGGCGGGAAGGCGGCGGTGAGGCGGTGCCAGTTGACCTGCTGTCCCATGAGCTGCCGGACCCAGCGGCACGCCTCGGGCGGGCCCGCCGTGTCACCGGCGATGGCGGCCAGCAGGGTGGTCATGTCGCGCGGGGTGGTCGCCGAGGTCCGCAGCGGGTCGAGGGCTCGGGTGGCGAACACCTCCGCGACGGGCAGGGCGGGGAAGCGGCGGGCGAAGTCGGCGGCGTCGCGGGCGCCGATGTCCTCGGCCATCGTGGCGACGACGTCGCGGGGCGAGCCGATGACGCGGGTGCGGGCCAGGCCCAGCTCCCGGAGCAGGGAGCGCACGTTGTCCAGGCCGACGCGGTCGAAGAGCAGGTCGGCGGCGGTGTTGTCGCTGACCGAGAGCGCGAAGAAGGCCGCGTCGCGCAGGCTCAGCTCGACGTCGTCGGCGCAGCCCGCGGTTCCGGTGCCGCCGAGCCGGTCGGCGGCGGTGACGCGGAGGCGGTCGGCGGGGTCCAGCTGCCCGGCGGCGACCTGACGGGCCAGCTCCAAGACGAGCGGGACCTTGACCACCGAGGCGAGCACGACCGGCTCGTCGGGGCCGAGACCGGACTCGCCGGTACAACCGAGGCAGCGGGCGTGCAGCCAACCGCGCACGCCCGCCGCGTCGAAGATCTTCCCCGGTGTCACACGGTAAGGATGGACCGCAGCCTGCCGACCTCCGACATGCGGCGCTCCGCCAGCCGGTCGGCGGCCGTGGCCGGCGGCACGCCCTCGGCCTTGGCCAGCTCGAACACGGCCTTCGTGGTCTCGAAGATCCCGGCGGCCGTGCGCTTGGCCCGCTCGAAGTCGAAGCCGTGCAGCTCGTCGCTCACCTGGATCACGCCGCCCGCGTTGACCAGGTAGTCCGGCGCGTACAGCACGCCACGGTCCTCCAGCGACTTCTCGATCCCGGGATGGGCGATCTGGTTGTTCGCGGCGCCGCACACGACCTCGGCGCCCAGCTCGGGCACGGTCGTGTCGTTGAGCGCCCCGCCCAGCGCGCACGGCGCGAACACGTCCAGCGGCATCCGCAGCAGCGTCGCGTTGTCCGCCACGACCTCGACGGCCGGGTACGCGGACTTCACCCGCTCGATCGCCGCCGGGTTGACGTCGGTGACCGACACCCGCGCGCCGGCCTCGACCAGGTGGCCGACGAGGATGTGCCCGACCTTGCCGACGCCGGACACACCGACGGCCCGGCCGGCCAGGTCCGCGCTGCCCCACCGGAACTCGGCGGCGGCCCGCATGCCCTGGAACACGCCGAACGCGGTCAGCACCGAGGAGTCGCCCGCGCCGCCGTGGTCGGGGGAGCGGCCGGTCACGAAACGGGTCTCGCGGGCGATGACGTCCATGTCGGCGACGTAGGTGCCCACGTCGCAGGCGGTGTAGTACCGCCCGCCGAGCGACTGCACGAACCGGCCGTAGGCACGCAGCAGCGCCTCGGTCTTGGTGGTCGACGGGTCGCCGATGATGACGGCCTTGCCGCCGCCGAGGTCGAGCCCGGCGAGGGCGTTCTTGTAGGCCATGCCCCTGGACAGCGCGAGGACGTCGTCGAGGGCGTCGCTTTCGCGGCTGTAGGGGTAGAAGCGCGTGCCGCCGAGCGCGGGGCCCAGCGCGGTCGAGTAGATGGCGATGATCGCCTTCAGGCCGCTCGCCTGGTCCTGGCAGAACACGACCTGTTCGTGACCGCTTTCGCGGCCGAACACTCCATCCGTCACGGTGGTGACTCCTCATCTGCGACCCGCCCGGCGACGTTCGTGGCGCCGCGGAGGGGTTCCGGTTGTGGGTGGAGCTCCCGGGAAGGTCGTTCCCGTCGGCTCCTGAGGAGAAACTTAGCGCTCTTCGGGCGAAAAGCCATGGGAAGATCGGCTGATGCACGTGCGCACCGGTGGTTCGGACGGTCCGGTCCTGCTCGCCCTGCACGGCCTCGGCGCGACCGGGGCGGTGTGGGACGGCGTGGTGGAGCGGTGGCCGGGCCGCTGGATCGTGCCCGACCTGCCGGGGCACGGCCGGTCGGAGCCGCTGCCCCGGTACTCGTTCGGGGCGCTGGCGGCCGCGGTGGCCGAGGCGGTGCCGGCCGGGACACCGGTCGCGGTGCTCGGGCACTCCCTCGGCGGGGTGGTGGCCCTCACCCTGGCGAGCGGTTGGTTCGGGGTGCGGGTGAGCGGGGCTTGCGGACTCGGCATGAAGGTGCGCTGGACCGACGAGGAGCTGGCGCGGGCCGCCGACCAGGCCACGCGCCCGGCGAAGGTGTTCGGCTCCCGCGACGAGGCGGCCGAGCGGTGGCTGAAGGTGTCCGGCCTGCACGGCCTGGTGCCCGTGGACTCGCCGGTCGTGGACAGCGGGCTGGCCGAGGGGTGGCGGCTGGCGCTGGACCAGGCCGCGTTCGGCGTGGGCGCGCCGGACCTGGACGGGTTGCTGGCCGCGGCGCGGGCCCCGGTGATCCTCGCGGCGGGCGAACACGACCCGATGTGCCCGGCCGCGCACCTGCCCGGCGACGCGGTGCTCCTGCCCGGGCTGGGGCACAACGCACACGTGGAGGACCCGGCCGCGCTCGACCCGCTGCTGGCCCGCCTGCGCGCGGGCTGACCCCGGCTACAGGTCGGCGCGCACCGCCCACAGGTCCGGGAACAACGGCTGGAACAGCGTGCCCCGCAGGTACTTCGCGCCGGACGAGCCGCCGGTGCCCGCCTTGTCGCCGATCGTGCGTTCCACCATCTTCACGTGCCGGTAGCGCCACTCCTGCACGCCCTCGTCCAGGTCCACCAGGTGCTCGGCCACCGACGCCGGGCCGCCGTCGTCGGTGTAGACCCCCAGCAGCAGCTTCCGGCGGTCGCCGGTGACGTCGTAGCCGTGCACCGACAGGTAGATCAGGAACGAGTCGAACAGCGACGGCCGCGCCATCGCCGCGGCGATCCGCTCCCGCGCCGGGCTGCCCTCCGGGTAGTGCGCGACCATCCTCGGGTCGCGCCTGCCGAGCACCGCCTCCAGCTCGCGGAACTGCGCCGACTGGAACCCGCTGGCCGCGTCCAGCCGGGTGCGGAAGCTGGTGAACTGGCTGGGCGTCATGGTCTCCAGCACGTCGATCTGGGCGACCACGACCTTGAGGATCGTCAGCACCCGCCGCAGCGTGCGGACCGCGTGCGCGGTGTCCCCGGCTTCCAGCCTGACCCGCAGGTGCGCGAGCTCGTGCAGCATCTGCTTGAACCACAGCTCGTACACCTGGTGGACCACGATGAACAGCAGCTCATCGTGTTCCTCGGACCGCGGGTGCTGCGCGGCCAGCAGGTCGTCCAGCGCCAGGTAGGACGTGTAGGTCAGGGACGCGTGTTCGTCCGTCACGGCAGCCCCGCCAGCGACTCGGCGAGCACCGATTCGGGCAGCTCGTTGTCGGTCATCCGCCCGGCCAGGAACGCGGCGTAGGCGGGCAGGTCGAGGTGCGCGTGCCCGCACAGCGCGGTCAGGATCGCCTTCTCCTCCCCGGTCTCCTTGCAGCGCAGGGCTTCCTGGACGCACGCCGCCAGCGCGTGCGTCGGCTCGGGCGCGGGGATGATGCCCTCGGTGCGCGCGAACCGGACCCCGGCGGCGAAGCACTCCTGCTGTCCCACCGCGAGCGCCTCGATCAGGCCCAGCTCGTAGATGTGCGACAGCAGCGGCGCCATCCCGTGGTAGCGCAGGCCACCGGCGTGGATCGGGTCCGGGATGAAGTCGTGGCCCAGCGTGTGCATCTTCAGCAGCGGCGTCAGGCCCGCGGTGTCACCGAAGTCGTAGGCGTAGCGGCCGCGGGTCAGCGACGGGCACGCGGCCGGTTCGACCGCGCGGATCACCGGCGCGATCCGCCCGGCGAGCTTCTCGCGCAGGAACGGGAACGCCAGCCCGCCGAAGTTGGAGCCGCCGCCGGTGCAGCCGACGATCACGTCCGGCGTGTCCCCGGCCTGCGCGAACTGCAGCAGCGCCTCCTCGCCGATCACCGTCTGGTGCAGCAGCACGTGGTTGAGCACGCTGCCCAGCGCGTAGCGGGTGTCCGGGTCGGCGGCGGCCTGCTCGACGGCCTCGCTGATCGCGATGCCCAGGCTGCCCGTGGAGTCCGGGGCCTTCTCCAGCACGGCGCGCCCGGCCGCGGTCTCCTTCGACGGGCTCGGGTGCACCGTCGCGCCGAAGGTCTCCATCATGATCTTGCGGTAGGGCTTCTGATCGTAGGAGGCGCGCACCTGCCAGACCTCGCACTCCAGCCCGAACGTCGCCGACGCGAAGGCCAACGCGCTGCCCCACTGCCCGGCGCCGGTCTCGGTGGTCAGCCGCCGGATGCCCTCCGCCGCGTTGTAGAACGCCTGCGGCACCGCGGTGTTCGGCTTGTGCGAGCCGACCGGGCTGACGCCCTCGTACTTGTAGTAGATCCGCGCGGGCGTGCCGAGGGCGCGCTCCAGGCGCCGTGCCCGGTACAGCGGCGAGGGACGCCACAGCCGGTAGACGTCCAGCACCTCACCGGGGATGTCGACAAAGCGATCTTGGGTGACCTCCTGGGCGATGAGCGCCTGCGGGAACAGCGGCGCGAGGTCGTCCGGGCCGACCGGTTCCCGCGTGCCCGGGTGCAGCGGCGGTGGCGGCGGTTCCGGCAGGTCGGGGATCACGTTGTACCAGGTCGTCGGCAGGTCCGACTCGTCGAGCAGGTACTTCGTCCGGCTGGTCATCGGCGGGCCCCCTTCGTCGTGGCGGCTCCCCCAGCTTGGCTCGCGATGGCGTTCAATGGAAGACGTGCGCAGAACCATCGACTGGGTGAACGGTGCGATCGAGATCATCGACCAGGTCGCCCTGCCGGGCGAGTACCGGACACTGCGGCTGACCACCGTGGACGAGCTGATCGGCGCGATCCAGCGGCTGGCCGTGCGCGGCGCGCCCGCGCTCGGCGGCGCCGGAGCGCTGGGCACGGCGCTGGCGGCCTTCGCCCACGACGACGCGGCCGAGGTCCGCGCCGACGCGGAGCGGCTGGCCGGCGCCCGCCCGACCGCGGTCAACCTGAGCTGGGGCGTGTCGCGGGCGCTGGCCCGGCTCGGCGACGGCCCGGAGGCGGTCCTCGCCGAAGCGCTCGCCCTGCTCGACGAGGACGAGCGGCTCAACCACGAGGCGTCCGCGCGCGCCGCCGAGCTGATCCTGGAGAAGTGCCCGCGCCGCCCGCTGCGCCTGCTCACGCACTGCAACGCCGGGCGGCTGGCGACCGTCGGCTGGGGCACCGCGCTCGGCGTGGTGTGGCACCTGCACGCCGCCGGGCACCTGGAGTACGTGCTCGCCGACGAGACCCGCCCGCTGCTGCAGGGCGCGCGGCTGACCGCGTGGGAGCTCGCCGAGGCGGGCGTGCCGTACCGGGTGCTGCCGGATTCCGCGGCGGCCGCGGCGATGGCGCGCGGGATGGTGGACTGCGTCGTGGTCGGCGCGGACCGGATCGCGGTCAACGGCGATGTGGCGAACAAGATCGGCACCTACGGCCTGGCGCTGGCGGCCGCGCGGCACGGGCTGCCGTTCGTGGTGGTGGCCCCCTCGTCCACTGTGGACCCGGAATTGCGCTCCGGCGATTCCATCGTGATCGAGGAACGGGCAGCGGAGGAGATCACGACCGTTTCCGGCACTCCGGTGGCCCCGCCCGGGACGAAGGTGTTCAACCCGGCGTTCGACGTGACCCCGGCGGAGCTGATCACCGCGGTGGTCACCGAAAAGGGCCCGCTGGCGCCCTGAATTCCGGTGGCCGCCGCGCACCGGAAAATCGCTGGCCGGCACGGCTATTTTCGGGGTGTGGGACTACCGGCGGCGGAGACCGAGGCACAGTTCGAGGCGCTGACGCCGGCGGATCTCGCCGCCGGGGCCGGTGCGCTGGCCCGGCGGCTCGGGGTCCGCTGCGAGGTGAGCCGGTTCGCGACGGGGTCGCTGCCGGTCTACGCGTGCGGTGACGCGCTGGTCCTCAAGCTCTACCCGCCCGTGTACCCCGCGGACTTCACGACCGAGAGCCGGGTGCTGCGGGCGGTCGACGGCCGGCTGCCGGTCCCCACCCCGCGCGTGCTGGACACCGGTGAGCTGGACGGCTGGCGGTACGTGCTGATGTCCCGGCTGCCCGGCGTGGCCCTCGGCGAGGTGCCGGTCGCCGAGCAGATCCGGCTGGCGCCCGCGCTCGGCGAGGCGCTGGCGGCGCTGCACGGGCTGGAGGTGCCGGATCTGGGGCCGTCCAGCTGGGCCGGGTTCGTCACCGAGCAGACGGCCTCGGCGGTGGCGCGGCAGCCCGGCCTGGCCGGGGTGTGGGCGCGGCAGATCCCGTCCTTCCTGGACTCGGTGGACCTCGGCTCGCCGCCGCCGGTGCTGCTGCACACCGAGGTGATGGCCGAGCACGTGCTGGCCGTGCCCGACGGCGACGGCTGGCGGCTGTCCGGGGTGTTCGACTTCGAACCCGCCATGCGGGGCGCGCCGGAGTACGAGTTCGCGGCCGTGGGCGTCTTCGTGACCCGCGGCTCGCCCGAGTACCTGCGCGCCCTCCTGACCGGGTACGGACTGACCCCGGACGACGGCTTCCCCCTGCGGTGCCTCGCGTACCTGTTGCTGCACCGCTATTCCGACCTGAAGTCCTACTTCGCGCACCTGCCCGCGCCCGCGGAGCCGACACTGGCGGCGCTGGCTCACACCTGGTGGCCGGTCAGCCGTGCTCGCCGAGGAACGAACGCAGGAGCGCAGCCGTTTCGGCCGGGTGCGTGACCGGCGGGGTGTGGGCGACGCCGTCGAGCAGCTCGACCGGTTTGGCACCGGGCAGCGCGGCGGCGAGTGCGGCGCCGGCCCCGGGCGGGATCGGCTGGTCGGCGGCGCCGTGCACGACGAGTGCCGGTGCGGTGATCTCCGCGAGCCGGTGCGCCGCGCTGTCCGCGCCCATCAGCACGGAGACCGCGCGGCTCAACCGGCCGGCCGGCTGCCGTCGCAGGCGGGGCAGCCAGTGTGCTTCCGCGGCGCGCGAGCCCAGGAGCAGTTCCAGCACCGCCGAACCGGTTTCGGTGACTGCACCGGCGGCGAAGCCGTCCCGGATCCGCGCCATCTGCGCCAGGGCGGCGCCGGGAAACGCGTCCGCGGCGCTGTCGATGAGGCTCAGGCTCGTCACGCGCTCCGGGGCCAGCAACGCGGCCCGCAGCGCGGTGAAGCCGCCCTGGGAATGCCCGACCAGGTGCGCGGCGGGCACGTCCAGCGCGTCGAGGATGCCCACCGCGTCGCGTGCGGCGTCCCAGTAGGTGAAGGGCAGGCCGTCGTCCGCGGTGGCGCCGTGCAGCCGGAAGTCGAACCGGATGCAGCGGAACCCGGGCAGGACGACGTCATCCCACATGGTCGAGTCCATGAGGTTGCCGTGCAGGAAGAGGACGGCGGGACCGTGGCCCGAATCGGTGACCGCGAAGCGCTGCCCCCGGGTGGTTATCGTGTTCATGATGACCATTCCAGCCCACGGCCACCCCGGCCACCAGGTGGTTTGCGGACCGGCCATGGTCGAAACACGACAGCCCGTCCTCGGCGTCGGTTACGCCCCCGCGCGCGGGGGAACCGTCGAGCTGCGGCGGTTCCCGGAGACCGGCGTGCTGCGCGGGCCCGTGCACCGGCAACCGGTCCGCCCGGACTTCCACGGCGTCGGCCTGGTCACCGGCGGCACCGGGCGGCACGCCGTCGACTTCCACGCCGAGCCGCTGACCGAGGGCAGCGTGTTCTGGCTGCGCCCCGGACAGGTGCACCGCGTCCTCGACGCCGCCCGCCTCAGCGGGGTGCTGGTGCTGTTCACCGCTTCGGCGCTCGCTCCCGGCACGCCGGTGGCCGCGTTCGCCGATGACGCGCTGCGGCCGAGCCAGTGGTCCGCCGACGCGCGCGACGCGCTCACCCGGACCGCGTTGCGGCACCTGGAACTCCTGCTCGCCGCGCCCGCCCCGGCCCGCGACCTCGCCGACGCGCTCCGGCTGGCGCTCGGACCGCTCGTCGCCGCCGCACCGGCCGCCCCCGGCCCGGCCACGGCGGTCTTCGAGCGGTTCGCGGCCGCGGTGGAGGCCGAGCACCGGCGGCGGCACCACGTCCGCGACTACCAGCAGACGGTCCACGCGAGCGCGCGCACCATCGACCGGGCGGTCCGGCGAGCCAGGGGCGTCAGCGCGAAACGCTTCCTCGACGAGCGGATCGCCCTGGAAGCGCGGCGGCGGCTGGCCACCAGCGACACCACCGTCGCCGCGCTGGCCGCCGAACTCGGCTTCACCGAGGCGACGAACTTCGTCAAGTTCTACCGGCGGATGACCGGCACCACCCCGCGCGCCACCTGACTACAGCAGCCCGGCCTCGGACGCCTTCCCGATCGCCTCCACGCGGTTGCGCGCCCCCAGCTTGTGCAGCGCCGACTGCAGGTACGTCTTCACCGTGTTCCGCGTCAGCCCGGTGGTCTCCGCGATCTCCGGGTTCGTCTGCCCCTGCGCGGCCAGCCGCAGCACCTCGTACTCCCGCCGCGTCAGGCCGCTGCGCGCCAGCGCGTCCGACCGCGACGAGTGGTCCGGCATGATCCGCGGATCCACCACCCGCTCCCCGCGCAGCACCCGCCGCAGCGCCGACACCAGATCGGTGCCGGCCACGTCCTTGAGCAGGCACCCGTGGGCGCCGGCGTCCAGCGCGGCCAGCAGCCCCTGGTGGTCGCCGTGCGCGGTGAACACCACGATGCGGCCGGCCGGGTGCACCTGGCGCAGCCCGGCGATCACCTCCGGGGCGAGCATGTCCGGCAGCCGCAGGTCGAGCAGGATCAGGTCGGGCCGCAGCTCGCCGACCCGCAGCAGCGCGATCCGGCCGGACTCCGCGCTGCCGATCAGCTTCAGCGACGGCTCGGCCCGCAGCAGCAGGGTGACGCCGTCGCGGACCACGGGGTGGTCGTCGACCACCAGCACCGTCGCCGTCATGGCACTTCGGGCACCCACGCCCGCAGCGTGCAGCCACCGTCCTCGTCCCGCACCAGGCTGACCCGCCCGCCCAGCCGCGCGGCTCGCTCGGCCAGCGAGCGCAGCCCCATCCCGGTGCCGGGCGCGTCCTCGGCGTCCTGGCCGGTGCCGTCGTCGGCGACCACGACCTGCACCCCACCCCCGCTCGGGCCGAGGCTGACCACCACCGAGCAGGCGTGCGCGTGCTTCTCGACGTTGAGCAGCCCCTCCCGCACCGCGCACACCAGCAGTGCGGTGCGCTCGGCGTCCAGCGGCCGCACCGGCGCCAGCTGCACGAACCGGGCCGGCAGCCCGCAGCGCGCCTCGAACGAGCGGCAGTGCTCGGCCAGTTCCACCGGCAGCGCCCGTTCCGGAGTGGACTCCGACAGCGACAGCAGCGACTCGCGCAGCGCCCGCGAAGCCGCCGACACATCGCCTTCCAGCCGGCACAACCGGCCCTCCAGCACCGGGTCCCCGGCCACGTCCTGGTGCAGGTTGCGCACCTGCACCCCGATCGAGAACAGCAGCGCCCCGACCGAATCGTGCAGCGCGCTCTGCATCCGCCGCCGCTCGGCGGAAATGGCGTCGGCGCGGTCGGATTCGGCGACGCTGGCCAGCTTGAGCGCGGAGGCGGCCTGGTCGGCGATGCCCTCCAGCCGCCGCACCGCGTCGTCGCCGAAGTCGGCCGGCTCGCGCATCGCGGCGTAGGCGATGGCGAGTATCTCCGGCTTGCCCCGCACCCGGCTGATGATCGGCACGGTCAGCAGCGCCGCGAGCCCCTCGCCCGCGACCTGCGCGTCGAACTGGTGCGTGATCGTCGGCGCGCTCAGGTAGTCCGACACCCGCACCGGTTTGCCGGAGGCCAGCACCCGGCCGCCGACGCCCTGACCGGTGGGCACCACGAGGTTCTGGATCGCGTCGGTCCGGTTCCCGGCCATCCACCGGATGACGGCGGTGCCGGGCCGCTCCAGCTCGCCCACGAACGCGGCGTGCACGCCCAGTGACTCCCGGATCAGGTGCGCCGTGCCCTGCAGGGCTATCACCCGGTCGAGGGTCCCGAGGAGACCCTCGCGCTCGCGCAGCAGCTCGTCGAGCACGTTGCTGTGCTCGACGGCACGGTCCGCGGCGACGCGCTGCTCTGCGGTCACGCGCCCACGATCGCACATTCGATCCATTCCGGACATCCCCTCCTGGAGAGGGCACGGTTGGGCAAAAGTCCGGCAAACCTCTCCAGGTGGGGGTGTCGGACCGGCGAGGGCCGATCAAGGATTGCCGCCACCGAGAGTGACGCCCGTCACGCGATCGGAGGAGGTGTGCGCCCACGGTGTTGAACGTCCGCGATCTGCACGTCCGCTACGGCCGCTCGGTCGCCGCGCTGCACGGCGTCGACCTGGCGGTTCCCGACGACGGGGTCCTCGCCGTCCTGGGCAGCAACGGCGCAGGCAAGTCCACGCTGCTCCGGACGATCTCCGGCACGCTCAAACTGCACCGCGGTGTCGTCACGCGCGGTGAGGTCCGGCTCGGCGAGACGCGGATCGACAAGCTCGATCCGGCGTCCATCGTCCGGCTCGGCGTGGTCGGCGTGCCGGAGGGCCGCCAGATCTTCACCCGCATGTCCGTCGACGAGAACCTGCGCGCCGGCGGCATCTCGACCTCGGCCGAGCAGCGGGTCAAGGCCCGCAAACGCGTGCACGAGCTGTTCCCGGTGCTGGCCGAGCGCGCCCGGCAGCGCGCCGGGCTGCTCTCCGGCGGCGAGCAGCAGATGCTCGCGATCGGCCGGGCGCTGATGTCGGCACCGCACGTGCTGCTGCTCGACGAGCCCTCGCTCGGCCTCGCGCCCAAGGTGGTCGAGCAGATCAGCGGCATCATCCGGGAGATCCACGCGCAGGGCACCTCGGTGGTGCTGGTCGAGCAGAACGCGGTGATGGCGCTCAACGTCGCCGACCACGCCGTGGTGCTCGAGGTCGGCCGGGTCGCGCTGGCCGGCGGGTCCGACGAGCTGTCCCGCAGCGAGGACGTCCAGCGCCTGTACCTGGGCGGGCACGCCGAGACGCACGCCGTCCAGGAGGCGGCCGGCCCGCGCAAGCACTCCCTGTCGAGGTGGGGCGGATGATCCCGGAACTGCGCGTCGAGCACCTCACGCTCCGCTTCGGCGGCCTGACCGCCCTCGACGACGTGTCCTTCACCGTGCGGCCCGGTTCGCTGCACGCCCTCATCGGCCCCAACGGCGCCGGGAAGTCCAGCTGCTTCAACGTGATCAGCGGCCTCTACCACGCCACCGAGGGCCGCGTGCTGCTCGGTGACACCGAGCTGACCGGCATGCGCCCGCACAAGATGGCGAAGCTCGGCATCGGCCGCGCCTTCCAGAACGCGGCGCTCTCGCCCGGCTCGACCGTGCTGGACAACGTGATGCTCGGCAGGCACGCCCTCACCCGCGGCGGGTTCCTGGAGTGCGCCCTGCGCGCGCCGTGGACCGTGCGGGCCGAGCGCAAGCACACCGAGCGGGCCAAGGAGATCTGCGACTTCCTCGGCATCGGCAGGCTGCTCCACACCCCGGTGGCCGCGCTGCCCTACGGCGAGGTCAAGCGCGTCGACATCGCCCGCGCGCTCGCCGTGGAACCGGTGCTGCTGCTGCTGGACGAGCCCGCCGCCGGGATGAACGCGGCGGAGACCTCCGACCTGGCGGCCACGATCCACGACGTGCGCGACGAGCTGGGCATCTCGATCCTGCTGGTCGAGCACGACATGGGCCTGGTGATGGGCATCGCCGACCGGGTCACCGTGCTCGACTTCGGCCGCCGCATCGCCGACGGCCCGCCGCACGAAGTGCAGTCCGACCCGGAGGTCATCCGGGCCTACCTGGGAACGGAGGCCGCGTAGATGGACACGTTCCTGCAACTGGCGGTGAACGGCCTCGGCAAGGGCGCGGTGTACGCGCTGCTCGCGCTGGGGTTCGTGATCATCTTCAAGTCCACCGAGGTGATCAACTTCGCGCACGGCTCGCTGGTGCTGTTCGGCGGCTACCTGGTGGTCGCCACGCGCGAGTCACTGGGCTGGGTCGGCGCGTCGCTGGTCGGGATCGTCAGCGCCGGGCTGCTCGCCCTGGTCGTGGAGCGGCTGCTGCTGGCCCGCACCAAGCTGGCCGATCCGAACAGCCTGGCGCTGCTCACCATCGGCATCGACGTGATCGTGACCGAGGAGATCGTGCGGCGCCTCGGCGTCGGCGTGCCGTTCCTCGGCGAGGCGTGGGACGCCAAACCGATCCAGGTCGCCGGCATCACGCTGTTCCGCACGCACCTGGTGGCGATGGCGGTGGCCGCGGTGCTGATCACCGCGTTCTACCTGGCGTTCAAGTTCTCCAACTGGGGTGTCGCGATGCGCGCCCAGGCGGAGAACCGGGAGGCGGCCGCGCTGATGGGCATCCGCAGCCGCCAGGTGACCACGACCGCGTGGCTGGTCGCCGGCCTGCTCGCCGGGGTCGCCGTGCTGTTCCTGGCCACCCAGGACTTCTCCGGCGCGGGCCTGTCCCGCGGCACGCACTCGATCGCGCTCGCCGCGTTCCCCGCCGCGATCCTCGGCGGGCTCGACTCGACCGCGGGCGCGATCGTCGGCGGGCTGGTCGTCGGGCTCGTCGAGGCCCTGTCCGCGGAGTACATCTCGTTCGACTTCTCCAAGAGCGCGGTGTTCCTGGTGATGCTGCTGGTGCTGGTGGTCCGGCCGTCCGGGCTGTTCGGAACGAGGGAGATAACCCGTGTCTGAGCTTGCGATGCGGGCCACGGTCACCGACGCGCCCGCGAAGGCCCCGGCGAAGCCGCTGCGCTGGCTGCGGCTGCTCGCCTGGCTGGTGCTGCTGGCCGTGCTGCTGGTGCTGCCGCTCTACCTCGGCGCGGAGTGGCTCAAGGCGGGGCAGTGGATGATGGTCGGCGCGGTCGGCGCGATCGGGCTGACCATGCTGGTCGGGCAGGCCGGTCAGCTGTCGCTGGCGCACGCGTTCTTCCTGCTCGCCGGCGGCACCACGTACACGGTGCTGGCGAGCGGCACCGAGGACGGGCGGGTGATCGGGTTCGGCGTGGACCCGCTGCTGTCGCTGCTGGCCGCGGTCGCGTTCACCGCCCTGCTGGGACTGGCGTTCGCGCCGGTGTCCGGGCGGCTGCGCGGCATCTACCTCGGGGTCGCGTCGCTGTCGCTGGTGTTCCTCGGGCTGTTCCTCGGGCAGTCGGCGGAACGGTTCACCGGCGGCACCTCCACCGGGCGCACCCCGGCGCCGTTCGAGCTGTTCGGGTTCACCTTCGACAGCTCGGGCGGGCTGGTGATCCTCGGTGTGCCGTTCCGGCAGGCCGAGAAGATGTGGTACCTCTACCTGGCCCTGACGGTGATCGCGTTCGCGCTGGCGCGCGGCGCGGTCAACAGCCGGGTCGGCCGGTCCTGGCGCGCGGTGCGCGACCACGAGGCCTCCGCCGCGGCGATGGGCGTCAACGTGGCACGGGCGAAGGCGGGCGCGTTCGCGGTGTCCTCGGCCTACGCCGGGCTGGCCGGCGTGATGACCGTGCTGTGGTTCGACATCCTCAAGCCGGACGAGAACGAGTTCGGCACGTACGGCATCAACGTCTCCATCGCCTACCTGGCGATGGTCATCATCGGCGGTCTCGGGTCGATCGGAGGCGCGCTGGTCGGCGCGCTCATCGTGTTCGGCCTGCCGCAGGTGCTCTCGCTCTACTCGACGCAGCTGGGGATCTTCACCGGGAGCGGCGAGGGTGCGTTCACCCCGATCCTCGTCAGCACCTTCGTCTACGGCGCCGCGATCATCCTCGTCGTGCTCTTCGAGCCGGGCGGGCTCGCGGCGATCGGGCGCCGGATCACCGGCGGCCTGCACAGGGAACGAAAGAAGGAAGGAACGTCCCGATGAAGCGACGGCTTTCCCTGGTCCTCGCGGCGATGCTGGCCATCGCCGCGTGCGGCACCAAGGCGGGCGATCAGGGATCGTCCGGCTCGGACGCCTCCGGCGTCAAGACCGATCTCGGCGTCACCGCCAACGAGATCACCCTGGGTGTCATGACCGACATGACGGGCCCGTTCAAGAACCTCTCGATCGGCATCACGCACGGCAACCAGTTGTGGGTCAACGACTTCAACGCGGCCGGCGGCGTGTGCGGGCGGCAGGTCAAGCTGGAGATCGTCGACCACGCCTACAAGGCCGACACCGCCAAGACCCTGTACCCGCAGCTGGAACCGAAGGTGCTCGGGTTCGTCCAGATCGTCGGGTCGCCGATCATGGCGGCGCTGAAGCAGAACATCAAGGCCGACAAGACGACCGCGACGCCGGCGTCCTGGTCCTCGGAGCTGCTGGACAACCCGTACGTGATGATCGTCGGCACGACCTACGACGTCGAGATGATCGACGGCATGTCCTACCTGCAGGAACAGGGCATGATCAAGGACGGCGACACGGTCGGCCACATCTACATCGACGGTGAGTACGGCATCAACGGCCTGCGCGGCGCCCGGTACTACGCGCAGAAGCACGGCATGAACCTGCGCGAGGTCAAGATCACCTCGTCGGACAACGACCTGACCAACATCGTCACCGGCCTGCGTGGTGAGGGTGTCAAGGCGATCATGCTGACCACCACCCCGGCGCAGACCGGTTCGGTGGCCGCGGCGAACAAGGCGCTCGGGCTGAACGTGCCGCTGCTGGGCAACAACCCGACGTTCGACCCGGTGCTGCTGAACAGCCCGGCGGCCAACGCGCTCGACCGGCTGTACGTCGTGGCGAGCAGCGTGCCGGTGGCCGCGGACGTGCCGAAGGCCAAGGATGTGCTGGCCAAGTACAAGGCCGCGGGATTCCCGGAGCCACCGAACGCCGGTGTGCCCTACGGCTACGCGGTGGCCGAGGTGTGGGGCGCGGTGCTGCGGAAGGCGTGTGACAACAAGGACCTGACCCGGGACGGCATCCTCAACGCGCTGCAGCAGACCACCTCCGCCGACACCGGTGACCTGGTCGCGGCGCTGGACTTCTCCAAGCCCGGCGCGCCGCCGACCCGCGAGGTGTACGTGGCCCAGCCGGACGCGAGCGTCGAGGGCGGCATCAAGTACGTGAAGCCGCTGTTCGAGGCCCCGGACGCGAAGGACTACAAGGCTCCGCACGAGAAGTGAGGCACGGGCGCCCCGGTCCGCGGACCGGGGCGCCCTCCTGGAAACGACGATCGAACCGCGGTCGCGTGCGCTGAGCGCGAGTCCCACGCTCGGTCGCGCGAGTCCCACGCTCAGGCACGCGAGTCCCACGCTCAGGCACGCGAGTTCCACGCTCAGTGGACGGTCACGGCGCGCACCACCCGGCCGCCGGCCGCGACCGTGGCGCCCAGCGCGATCACCACGCCGAACACCACGCTGAGCAGGTACGGGCCGGCGTCGAACGCCGCCGCCGCGCTGCCGGTCTTGACGACGGCGAACGGGATGACGCACACCACCGCGCCGGCCACCGCCGCCACCACGCTGACGACCGTCGCGAGACCGATCTCCCGCAGCAGCATGCCGCGGGTCTGCCCGGCCGTGGAACCGATCAGCGACATCGCCGAGAACTCTTCGCGCCTGCGGCCGAGCGCGGCCACCAGGTTGTTGGTCAGCGCGATCGCCATGAACACCGCGATCAGGACCACCACCAGGTAGTTGATCGAGGCCAGCACCTGCGCGGTGCCGCCCCCGGCGGAATGCCGGTTCTCGATGCCCTGCATGGCGAGCGTGCCCGCGGAAACCCCGACGAGCAGCGTGAGGAACGTGACCGCGGGCCGCACCCGCGCCGGGGCCGCGGCGAGGTTGATGGCCGCCAGGTGCCCCGCCGCGCCGCGCGGGGACAGGACCGCCAGGACGCGGTTGCCCACGCCCACGAGTTCCGGCGCCAGCATCGACAGTCCGATCGCGACGAACACGGTGGCCGGGCCGGTCATCGCGGTGGTCGCGATGCTGTCGGCCGGCAGGCCGAAAACCGCCGAGGCGGAACCGATCCCGGCCACCAGCAGCACGGCCGCGGCCACCCGCCGCGGGCGGGCCGACCGCCGCGCCACCGCGGGCGGCGGGCCACCGACCGGGCTGCGCCCGGCCGTCCCGCGGCTGCCGATCCACGCCGCCGCCGCGCTCGCGACGAGCACGACGACGGCCCCGGCGAGCGGCAGCCCGAGACCGGGCGAGTAGGCCGAGGCCGGGTCGGTCAGGCCGGACGACCGGACCGCGGCCAGCACGATCCAGCCCAGCAGGTAGCCGGCGCCCAGGCCGGGCAGCAACGCCACGGTGGCGACGGCGAACGTCTCGGCCGAGACCATGACCCGGATCTGCTTCGGCGTCGCCCCGATCAGGCGCAGCCCGCCGATCTCGCCCGCCCGGCCGGCGAGGGTCACGGTGACGGTGGAGACCGTCGCGAACACCACGATCGCCACCACCCAGCCACCCATGATCAGCGGGAACTGGGTCAGGAACGACCGGTCGGCCACGGTCGTGGTGTCCGCGAGCCCGGTCGCGAGCAGTGCCGTCATCGCGGTGACCAGCGCCATCCCGATCACCGCGATCAGGCCGGTCGCGACCGCCGCGCCGCGGTGGTGGCGGAACAGCCGCAGCGCCAGGCCCACCACGTCAGCTCACCCCCATCGCGGCGCGCTCGGCCGACTCGACCAGCGTCGCCATGCGGCTCGCGACCGCCGCCGCGGACGGGCGGTCGAGGCGGTCGACGATCAGGCCGTCGGCCAGGAACAGCACCCGGTCGGAGAACGACGCGGCGACCGGGTCGTGGGTGACCATGATGATCGTCTGGCCGCGGTCGGCGAGGCCGCGCAGCAGGCCGAGCACCTCCCGCGCACTGCGGATGTCCAGCGCGCCGGTGGGCTCGTCGGCGAAGACGACCTCGGGGTCGGTGATCAGCGCCCGCGCCACCGCGACGCGCTGCTTCTGCCCGCCGGAGAGCTGGTCCGGCCGGTGACCGCCGCGGTTGGCCAGGCCCACGCTCGCCAGCAGCGCGTCGGTGCGCCGCGGGTCCGTGCGGCGGCCGTCCAGCCGCAGCGGCAGCTCCACGTTCTCGCGGGCGGTGAGCGCCGGGAGCAGGTTGAACGCCTGGAAGACGAACCCGATGCGGCGGCGGCGCAGCTCCGCCAGCCGGGTCTCGTCCAGCCCGGCGAGGCTCACGCCGTCCAGCTCGACGGTGCCCGCGGTCGGGGTGCGCAGCCCGGCCGCGTTGTGCAGCAACGTCGTCTTGCCCGAGCCGGACGGGCCCATGATCGCCAGGAACGAGCCCTTGGCGGCGTCGAGGTCGACGCCGCGCAGCGCGTCGACCGGTCCGGCCTCTCCCTCGAATCTGCAGCGCAGCCCCCTGATGCGCACGGCAGGTGTGCCCATGGTGAATCCCCTTCGATGGTTTGAACGTACGTTTAAAACGAACGTTTATCTGATACGATAGCAGACGTGGGACACCGGGAGAACCTGCTGACGGCGGCGCGGGATTGTCTGTTGCGCGTCGGCTACGCGCGCACGACGGCGCGAGACCTGGCAGCCGCGTCGGGGGCGAACCTGGCGTCGATCAACTACCACTTCGGGTCGAAGGACGGGCTGCTCACGCGCGCGCTGCACGACCTGAACACCGAGTGGGGCGAGCTGCTGTTCGAAGCCCTCGGCGAGGGCGACACGAACGAGGCGCGGTGGGGCCGGATCATCGAGTCGATCCAGGCGAACCGGCAGCTGTGGTTCGTCAACTTCGAGGGGGTGGCCTACCTCCAGCACGACGAGCGCATCCGGGAGATGAACGCGCAGGCCCAGCAGGCCGCGCGGACCGCGCTGGCCCGGGCGTTCGGCGGCCTGGCGCCGGACGCGGATCCCGCGCGGGTCCGGATCGTGGGGGCGCACTACTACTCGCTGCTCGTCGGGGTGGCGCTGCAGTGGCTGACGGACCCGGACCAGGCCCCCACGGCAGCGGAGATCGTGGCGGCGGACCAGCACGTGGCGGTCTGAGGCGCGGATAGCTCGCAGCGCGGCGCACCACCGGGGCCCGCCCGACCGTGTGCCGCCCAGCGGGACGTTCTTCTTGCGATCCCCGCGGGCGCGCACGAGAGTTTCGACCATGGATGCCACAGCGGTGCGGGAGGCGGCCGACCTCCTGCTGCAGGCCTACGCGGCGGGCAAGCCCATCGCGCCCCTGATCGAGACCTACCCGGGCGCCACCGTCGAGGATGCCTACCGGATCCAGCTCGACCAGGTGCGCGTGTGGACCGAGGGCGGCGAGGAGGTCAAGGGCCACAAGGTGGGCCTGGCCTCGGCCGCGATGCAGCGTCAGATGGGCGTCGACCAGCCCGACTACGGGCACCTCACCGGCGGCATGTTCCACCTGGAGCACCAGCCGATCCCCGTCGCGCGCTTCCTGCAGCCGCGGATCGAGCCGGAGATCGCGTTCGTGCTCGGGCGGAAGCTGTCCGGGCCGGGCGTGACCGTCGCCGACGCCGTGCGCGCCGTCGACTTCGTGGTTCCGGCACTGGAGATCGTGGACTCCCGCATCGAGGACTGGCGCATCTCGATCGTCGACACCATCGCCGACAACGCCTCCTCCGGCGGCGTGGTGCTGGGTAGCAGGCCGACCGCACTGTCCACCGTGGACCTGCGCCTGGCCGGCTGCACCCTGCACGCGGGCGGTGAGCTGGTGGCGACCGGGGCGGGCGGCGCGGTGCTCGGGTCGCCGCTGAACGCGCTGGTGTGGCTGGCGAACACGGTCGGCCCGCTGGGCATCGACCTGGAGCCGGGGCACGTGGTGCTGCCCGGGTCGATGACGCGGGCGATCCCGGTGCGCCCGGGCGAGACGGTGGTGTCGACGGTGGCGGGGCTGGGCAGTGTGACGGCCGTGTTCGGGCCGGAGGAGGACGCGTGACCGAGTGGAGCATCGCGGAGGCGGCGCGGGTGCTGCTGGCCGCGGAGGACGCGGGAACCGCACGCGGCCCGCTCACCGAGGAGTGGCCCGGCCTGGATGTGCGCACCGCGTACGCCGTGCAGGACGAGGCGTTGCGGTTGCGGCTGGCCCGGGGCGAGAAGCTGATCGGGCTCAAGCTCGGGCTGACGTCGAAGGCGAAGCAGGAACGCATGGGCGTGGACCGCCCGGTGATGGCGTGGCTGACCGACGCGATGGTGTTGCCCGCCGCGGACCCGCTGCCGAAGCTGATCCACCCGCGCGCCGAGCCGGAGATCGTGTTCGTGCTGGGCTCCCGCTTGGCGGGCCCCGGTGTCACGGCGGCGACCGCGATGGAGGCGGTGGACCGCGTCTACGGCGGGATCGAGGTCATCGACTCGCGGTACGAGGACTTCCGGTTCGCCGCCGCCGACACGATCGCCGACAACGCGTCGTCGAGCGTGTTCCGGGCCGGGCCGGTCGGGGTCGCGCCCGCCGGGCTCGATCTGTCCCTGGAGGGGTGCCTGCTGGAGGTCGACGGAGCGATCGTGGACAGCGCGACGGGAGCCGCGGTACTCGGCCACCCCGGCGAGGCACTCGCGCTGGCGGCGAACTCGCTGGCGGAGCGCGGGCTGGCGCTGGAGGCCGGGTGGGTCGTGCTGACCGGCGGCCTCACCGACGCGGTGCCGATCTCCCCCGGTTCACGAATCGCGGCGCACTTCACGAGCCTGGGTTCGGTGACGCTCGCGGGCTGACTCACTCCGGCTCCGGGTGGCCCAGCTTCGTCAGCCACAGCCGGAACAACCGGTGCAGCGATTCGGCCCCCACCAGCTCGCCCGGCGGCTCGAACTCCTTGGGATGGATCAGGAACCCGCGCTCCTGCTCCCCGCCGAGCCCGCCGTGCGACCCCACGTGCACCTCGAACGGCGAGGCCTCCCCGGTCTCGGGATCCCACCGGCTGTTGATCATGATGTCGGCGCAGTGCGGGAAGGTGTCCACCCGCCGGATCAGGTCCGGAGCGTGCTTCCCGTACAGCGCCAGCGGATCCTCGCCGAGCACCTCCCCGGAAGCCAGCCGGTGCACACCATCGCGGCCCAGCACCACCGGCCCGTGCTCGTCACTGCGCACCAGCATGAACCCGACCCCGGGGTGATCCACCAGCGCGGGCAGCAACTCCGGGTACTCGCGCTCGATCGTCTCCAGCGAAACCCGGCCCTCGTGCTCGGTGAACGACACCATCCCGACGTGCCCGGACACCACTACGACCACCCCGGGCGCCACCCGCATGACCTCGTGCCGCGCGTCCTCCTTGGGCCGGTGCTCGATCCGCCGCGCGCCGGTCACCCGCTCCCGCAGCCGCGTCGCCACCGGACCACCGGCGACCGGCTCCGGCGCCGGCCCGCCGCACAGCCGTCCGACCAGGTCCTCCAGCGACTCGCCGAACCGGTGCGCGAACGCCCACCCCTGCGTCTGCCCGTGATCCGACAGCACCACCAGGTGGTAGGGCCGGGGCCCGAGCCGCGACGCCCGGTGCAGCCGCCCGATCTGCTGGTCGATCGCGCGCAGCACGGCGAGCGTGTCGAACCGTTCGATGCCGGAGTGGTGGGCGACCTCGTCGTAGCCGAGGAAGTCCGCGTACACCACGGGCCGGCCGTTGAGCATGTCCTCCAGCACCGCGGACACCACGACGTCGCGTGAGATGACCGTGGTGCCGGTCCGGGCGATCGGGTAGATCCCGCCGCGCGGCACCCGCGGCACCACGCCCGCCCGCCGCTGTCGTGCCGAGGCCGAGACCTCGCGGATGATGTCGGCCAGTGCGGAACCCAGGGTGCGCAGCGCGTTGACGGGGTTGGCGAAGTAGGCGTAGTAGCCCGTGCCGACGCGGTCCTCGCGGCGGCGGCGCAGGCCCTTGGGCAGCAGCACCGACACCGCGCTCATGGTGAGGCTGACGTGCGGGGCGTCGCCGGTGAACAGGTTGCCGTGGCCGGCGCGGCCGAGCGCGAGCAGGCCGCGGCCGTCGGAGTGCCGACGCTCGATTTCGGCCGCGTCGCGCGGGTGGGCGCAGGCCATCACGTGGTCGCGGTCCTTTTCGTACCAGCGGAACCCGAGGATGTCGTGGTTGGAGCCGTGCAGGATGCCGCACACGCTCGCGCCGGTCTGGGAGCTCCAGTCGGTCTGCCAGCGCACCAGCGCGTGGCTGTCCTCGGCGAGCCAGCGGGCCAGCGTCGGCATGTCGCCGTCCCGGACCGCGCGGCGGACGACGTCGTAGCCGAGCCCGTCGACCTGCAGGAAGATCAGCCCGGCCGGGACGTCGGCCGCGAGCTCCGGGCAGCGGCGCGAGCGGCGGCGGGCCCGGCGGAAGAACACCTCGTCCTCGTCGAGGGCGAGCACGCTGGACACGACACCGCTCACCGCGGACACCCCGACCACGACGAGGAACCCGGTGCGCAGCCCGGTGACCTCCACGCCGGGCACCACGGCGAACGCGGCGACCGCGCCCGCGCCGAGCAACAGGAAGCTGCCGATGCCGAGCGTGAACAGCGCCAGCGGCAGGGCCACCCGCAGCACCTGCGGCCACACGACGGCGGTCAGCAGGCTCAGCAGCAGGCCGCACACCAGTGGCTGCCACCAGTCCGGCATCGCGAAGCCGTCGAGCAGGTCGTCCATGCCGACCAGCGCGAGCGACGTGGTCAGCCACACGAGGGCGAACCGCGCGAGCGACCGTCCACGCCGGAGAAGCCGGCCTCCTTCAGCGGTTGTCATCCCACCCTCGCCCTTTCCCTGCGGCGCTTGGCCACCAGGTTGATCACACCAGTCACCAGCAGCACGAGCACGGCGGCCAGCAGGGTCGCGACCAGCGGCGAGTCGAACAGGCCGCCGCTGACCACGCCGAGCAGCGCGTACGCGACGGCCCACAACACGCACGCGACCGCCGTCGCCGGCACCAGCCGGCGCCACGGGTAGCCGACCGCGCCGGCGGCCAGCAGCACCGGGATGCGCCCGGCAGGCAGCAGCCGCCCGACGATCACCAGCTGCCACCCCTGCCGCGCGAACCGCTCCCGCGCGGCGACGAGCCGTTCCGGCTTCTGCCCGCGCGCCAGCCACCGGACCGCCGCGTCGCTGCCCAGCCGGGCGACCGCGAAGGTGACGACATCGCCGATCATCGCCCCGGCGGTGGACAGCAGAAGCACCAGCGGAAGCGAGAGGTGCCCGGTCGTCATGGCGATGGCGGCCGCTCCCCCGACGACGGCCCCGGTGGGAACGATGGGCACGATCGAGCCGATCAGGACGCCGAGGAAGAGGGTCGGGTAGCCGACGCTGGAGAGGTCGGTCCAGTTCACGGGGCCACCCCATCACGCGGTGCCAGGAGGTGCCGCCGGGGCACGCCGATCAGCCTCGCGGCAAAACGTCACAGGCCACGGATTTTTCACCCGGTCCGGCGATGTTTTTGGGCTCGAGCGGCCCCCGGGCGGCGGGCGGTGCCCAGGGGCGGGGCAGCCGCCGCGCTCGGCTCAGCGGGCGGAGCGTGTCGGCTCAGCGGGCGGAGCGTGTCGGCGCAGCGCCGAAGCCCCCGGCAGCAGCCCAGGCACCGCCGGCAGCGCCCGAAGCCCCAGCAGCAGCCGGGCCAGTCAGCGGCCTCACCGGGGCACCTCGTGCGGTTTCACCCTCTCTCCGGGCTCCGTCACCGCCACCACGGTCTCCAAACCCCGTTCCGCCACCGTCGCCGCGAAGGTTCTCGGGGGGTCCACCAGCAGGCGCCGCATCCGGGGTGTTCGCGCCACGCCCGGCACCGCCAGCGTGCCCCAATGCACCGGCACCGCCACGCGGGGCCGGACCCGGGCGACCGCCTCCGCCGCTCGCGCCGGGTCCAGGTGGCCCGGCCCGAGGTTCGGCCCCCAGCCCCACACCGGCAGCAACGCAACATCCACAGGGGCCAGCTCGGCCATCCCGTCGTGCAGGTCCGTGTCCCCGGCCACGTACACCCGCACCCCCGGCGCCTCCACCACATGACCACTCGCCCGCGCCTGCGGGCCGTGCGTGAACCGCGGCCCCCAGCGGTGCCCCGAATGCTCCGCCCGCACCGCCGTCACCCGCAGATCACCCAGCGACAACCGCTCCCCGATGTCCAGTTCCGCGACCTCGGCGAAGCCCCGCCGCCGCAACCAGCCGCCCGCGCCGCGCGGCACCACCACCGGCACGTGCCGCCCCAGCAACCGCAGCGACGGCACGTGCAGGTGGTCCCCGTGGAGGTGGGAGATCAGCACCAGATCGACGTCGGCGTACGCGGCGGGATCCAGCGGCGGCGCGACCCGGACCAAACCGCCCACCGTGCGCGTCAGCACGGGATCGGTCAGCACGACCCGGCCAGCGATCTCCATCCGGACCGTCGAGTGGCCGAGGAAACGCAGCACCAGACCCTCCACATCCCGAGTATCCCGGCCTCCGGCCGCACCGCGTCCGTAACACCTTGATTACTTGATCGGACATCCACCCGAACCGGTGAAGTGATCACGCGCGCACTTTTCCGCAGGTCAACGCTGGTGCAACGGTACTTCCACACCGGGGGCTGTCGCGTCAACGGCCGTATGGCATATGCCACGAGGTCCGGTCGACGTATGTCGATAACGGCGAATTCACACTACTGTCATAAGACCCGGCGAACCCGGGGGTAACTGGCGCGCCGCGGGAACCCGCCCACCACGACCCGGGAACCTCGCTGACGCGCGCCAGCGGCCCGAAGACGTGCCGACCGGCGGCCACCCGACGACGTGTGGCCGGTGTACCGAGTTCTGCCCTCGTTCAGGCGACTCGTACTTCTGCTCTCGACTGACCATCGCGCAGGAGGGCTGCTGTGTTAACAGCAGCCCGCGCCGCGCCCACGTGTGAGGAGACGGCCAGCCGTGACCCGCCACAGTGTTCGCAAGCCGGAAGGCTTGTACGACGCGCAATACGAGCACGATGCCTGCGGTGTCGCGTTCGTCGCCGATATGTCCGGCCGACGCAGCCACGACATCGTGTCCAAGGCCCTGACTGCCCTGCGCAACCTCGAACACCGTGGCGCCAGAGGAGCCGAACCCGAGACCGGTGACGGCGCGGGCATCCTGATCCAGGTCCCGGACGCGTTCTTCCGCGAGGTCGTCGGCTTCGACCTGCCCGAGGCCGGCCACTACGCCGTGGGCACCGCGTTCCTGCCGGTCGACGAAACCGCCCGCGGCCGCGCGATGAGCGCCATCGAGGGTCTGGTCGCCGAGGAGGGCCTGCGGGTCCTGGGCTGGCGCGAGGTTCCGGTGGACACCGAGCACGTCGGGCCGACCGCGGCCTCGACCATGCCGCACTTCGCACAGCTGTTCCTCGCCTCGCGCGAAGGTGTGCGCACCGGGCTGGACCTGGAGCGCGCCGCGTTCTGCGTGCGCAAGCGCGCCGAGCACCTGCTGGCCGACGAGGACGTGTACTTCCCGAGCCTGTCCGCCCGCACCATCGTCTACAAGGGAATGCTCACCGAACCGCAGGTGCCGCGGTTCTTCCCGGACCTGACCGACGAGCGCGTGACGAGCGCGATCGGCCTGGTGCACTCCCGCTTCTCCACCAACACGTTCCCGTCCTGGCCGCTGGCCCACCCGTACCGGTACGTGGCGCACAACGGCGAGATCAACACGCTGCGCGGCAACCGGAACTGGATGGACGCGCGCGAGTCGATGCTGTCCACCGACCTGATCCCGGGCGACCTCAAGCGGATCTACCCGATCATCACCCGTGGCGCGAGCGACTCGGCCAGCTTCGACGAGGTCCTGGAGCTGCTGCACCTGGGCGGCCGCAGCCTGCCGCACGCGGTCCTCATGATGATCCCGGAGGCGTGGGAGAACCACGAGGAGATGGACCAGGCGCGCCGCGCCTTCTACGAGTTCCACTCCACCCTGATGGAGCCGTGGGACGGCCCGGCGCTGGTGTCGTTCACCGACGGCACCCAGATCGGCGCCGTGCTGGACCGCAACGGCCTGCGCCCGGCGCGCTACTGGGTCACCGAGGACGGCCTGGTCGTGCTCGCCAGCGAGGTCGGCGTGCTGGAGCTGGACCAGTCGACGATCGTGCAGAAGGGCCGGCTGGAGCCGGGCCGCATGTTCCTCGTCGACACGGCGCAGGGCCGGATCATCGACGACGAGGAGATCAAGGGGCAGCTGGCCGCCGAGCACCCCTACGGCGACTGGGTCGACCAGGGCCTGGTGCGCCTGGAAGAACTGCCCGAGCGCGAGCGCGAGGTGCCCACCCACGCGTCGCTGGTGCGCCGTCAGCAGGCCTTCGGCTACACCGAGGAAGAGCTGGACACGCTGCTGTCGCCGATGGCGAAATCCGGCGCCGAGCCGATCGGCTCGATGGGCAACGACTCGCCGCTGGCGCCGCTGTCGTCCGGCCCGCGGCCGATCTTCGACTACTTCATCCAGCTGTTCGCCCAGGTCACCAACCCGCCGCTGGACGCGATCCGCGAGGAGCTGGTGACCTCGCTGGGCACCCAGCTCGGCGCGCAGCCGAACCTGCTGGAGGCCACCGGCGAATCGTGCCGCCGCGTCGTCCTGCCGTTCCCGGTGCTGGACAACGACGAGCTCGCCAAGCTGGTGCACATCAACGACGACGGCGACCTGCCGGAGTTCACCGCCGTCACCATCCACGGCCTCTACGACGTGCACGGCGGCGGCGACGCGCTGCTGGCTCGGCTGGAGGAGATCCGGACCGAGGTGTCCAACGCGATCTCCGAGGGCGCGCGGCTGATCGTGCTGTCCGACCGCGGGGTCGACGCCGACCACGCGGCCATCCCGTCGCTGCTGCTCACCGGCGCGGTGCACCACCACCTGGTGCGGCAGAAGACCCGCACGCAGGTCGGGATCATCGCCGAGACCGCCGACGCCCGCGAGGTGCACCACATCGCGCTGCTGCTGGGCTACGGCGCCGCCGCGGTCAACCCGTACCTGGCGATGGCCACGGTCGAGGAGCTGGCCCGGGACGGCAAGATCCCGGGCGTCACCGCGCAGCAGGCGACCCGGAACCTGATCAAGGCGCTGGGCAAGGGCGTCCGCAAGACCATGTCGAAGATGGGAGTGTCCACTGTGGCCTCCTACACCGGCGCGCAGATCTTCGAGGCGCTCGGCCTGTCGCAGGAGGTCATCGACACCTGCTTCACCGGCACCACCTCGCGGCTGGGCGGTGTCGGGTTCGACGTCCTGCACGAGGAGGTCCGGCAGCGGCACGCCCGCGCGTTCCCGCGCGACGGGTTCCGCCCGAACCACCGCGAGCTGGAGATCGGCTCGGACTACCAGTGGCGGCGCGAGGGCGAGCCGCACCTGTTCAACCCGCACACGGTCTTCAAGCTGCAGCACTCCACCCGCACCGGCCGGTACGAGGTGTTCAAGGAGTACACGAACGCCGTCGACGAGCAGTCGAAGAAGCTGTTCACGCTGCGCGGCCTGTTCGAGCTGAAGGAGGGCGTGCGGCCGCCGGTGCCGATCGAGGAGGTCGAGCCGGTCTCCGAGATCGTCAAGCGGTTCGCCACCGGCGCCATCTCCTACGGCTCGATCTCGCAGGAGATGCACGAGACGCTGGCGATCGCGATGAACCGGCTGGGCGGCAAGTCCAACACCGGTGAGGGCGGCGAGGACCCGGAGCGGCTGTACGACCCGGAGCGGCGCAGCGCCGTGAAGCAGGTCGCCAGCGGCCGGTTCGGCGTCACCAGCGAGTACCTGGTCAACGCCGACGACATCCAGATCAAGATGGCGCAGGGCGCCAAGCCCGGTGAGGGCGGCCAGCTGCCCGGCGCGAAGGTGTACCCGTGGATCGCCAAGACCCGGCACTCCACGCCGGGTGTGGGCCTGATTTCCCCGCCGCCGCACCACGACATCTACTCGATCGAGGACCTGGCGCAGCTGATCCACGACCTGAAGAACGCCAACCCGGCCGCCCGCATCCACGTGAAGCTGGTGTCCGAGGTCGGTGTGGGCACGGTCGCGGCGGGTGTGTCCAAGGCCCACGCGGACGTCGTGCTGATCTCCGGTCACGACGGCGGCACCGGCGCCTCGCCGCTGTCCTCGATCAAGCACGCCGGTGGCCCGTGGGAGCTGGGCCTGGCCGAGACGCAGCAGACGCTGCTGGCCAACCGGCTGCGCGACCGGATCGTGGTGCAGACCGACGGCCAGCTCAAGACCGGCCGCGACGTGGTGATCGCCGCGCTGCTGGGCGCCGAGGAGTTCGGGTTCGCGACCGTGCCGCTGGTGGTGTCCGGCTGCATCATGATGCGGGTTTGTCACCTGGACACCTGCCCGGTCGGCGTGGCGACGCAGAACCCGAAGCTGCGTGAGAAGTTCAACGGCAAGGCCGAGTACGTGGTGAACTTCTTCGAGTTCATCGCCCAGGAGGTGCGCGAGTACCTGGCGCGGCTGGGCTTCCGGTCGATCGAGGAGGCCGTCGGGCACGCCGAGGTGCTCGACACCCGCCCGGCCGTGGACCACTGGAAGGCGCGCGGGCTGGACCTGTCGCCGATCTTCCACGTGCCCGAGCTGGAGCCGCGGGCCGCGCGGCACCAGGTCGTCAAGCAGGACCACGGCCTGGAGAAGGCGCTGGACAACACGCTGATCCAGCTCGCCGAGGGCGCGCTCAGCTCCGGCGACAAGGTGCGGCTGGAGCTGCCGGTGCGCAACGTCAACCGGACCGTGGGCACCATGCTCGGATCGGAGCTGACCAAGCGCTGGGGCGGCGAGGGCCTGCCGGACGACACGATCGACGTGACCTTCACCGGCACCGCCGGGCAGTCGTTCGGCGCGTTCATCCCGAAGGGGATCACGCTGCGGCTGTTCGGCGACGCCAACGACTACGTCGGCAAGGGCCTGTCCGGTGGCCGCATCATCGTGCGCCCGCCGAAGGAGGCCAGGCTCGCGTCCGAGCAGAACATCATCGCCGGCAACGTGATCGGCTACGGCGCCACCGGCGGGCAGATCTTCCTGCGCGGCAAGGTCGGCGAGCGGTTCTGCGTGCGGAACTCCGGCGCGCTGGCCGTCGTCGAGGGCGTCGGTGACCACGGCTGCGAGTACATGACCGGTGGTCGCGTGGTCGTGCTCGGGCCGACCGGGCGCAACTTCGCCGCCGGCATGTCCGGCGGGATCGCCTACGTGCTGGACCTGTCGCCGCTGCGGGTGAACCCGGAGATGGTCGACGTCGACCCGCTGGACGACGAGGACGTCGAGTTCCTGCGGGACGCGGTCGAGGCGCACTTCGTGGAGACCGAGTCGCCGGTGGCGCGGGCGCTGCTGGCCGACTGGGAGACCACGATCGGGCGGTTCGGCAAGGTCATGCCCAAGGACTACAAGCGGGTCCTGGCCGCGCGGGCGGAAGCCGAGCGCGACGGCCGGGACGTGAACGAAGCCATCATGGAGGCCGCACATGGCTGACCCGAAGGGTTTTCTGACGACGCCGCGCGAGACGCCGAAGACCCGGCCGGTGCCGCTGCGGCTGCTCGACTGGCGCGAGGTGTACGAGGACTTCGCGTCGAACAAGCTGGAGCAGCAGGCCGGGCGCTGCATGGACTGCGGCATCCCGTTCTGCCACCAGGGCTGCCCGCTGGGCAACCTGATCCCGGAGTGGAACACGCTGGTCTGGAGCGACGACTGGCGGGACGCGATCGAGCGGCTGCACGCCACGAACAACTTCCCGGAGTTCACCGGGACGCTGTGCCCGGCGCCGTGCGAGACCGCGTGCGTGCTGGGGATCAACAACGACCCGGTGACGATCAAGCGGGTCGAGATCTCCATCGTGGACCGCGCCTGGGAGGAGGGCTGGATCACGCCCGAGGTCCCGAAGACGCGCACCGGCAAGAAGGTCGCCGTGGTGGGTTCCGGTCCCTCGGGCCTGGCGGCGGCGCAGCAGCTGACCCGCGCCGGGCACGACGTGGTCGTGTTCGAGCGGGCGGACGCGATCGGCGGGCTGCTGCGGTACGGCATCCCCGAGTTCAAGATGGAGAAGCGGCGGCTGGACCGGCGCCTGGAGCAGATGCGGGCCGAGGGCACCGAGTTCCGCACCGGGGTGAACGTCGGGGTCGACATCACCGCCGAGCAGCTGAAGTCGGACTACGACGCCGTGGTGCTGGCCGGTGGCGCGACCGCGTGGCGGGACCTGCCGGTGACCGGTCGCGAGACGACCGGCGTGTACCAGGCGATGGAGTACCTGCCGCTGGCGAACCGGGTCGCGTCGGGCGAGCTGGAGTCGTCGCCGATCACGGCCGAGGGCAAGCACGTCGTGGTGATCGGTGGCGGCGACACCGGCGCGGACTGCGTCGGGACCGCCCACCGGCAGGGCGCGCTGTCGGTGACGCAGCTGGAGATCATGCCCCGCCCGCCGGAGACCCGGTCGGAGGCCCACCCGTGGCCGATGTACCCGATGATCTACCGGGTGTCGTCGGCGCACGAAGAGGGCGGCGAGCGGCTGTACTCGGTGAGCACGCAGGAGTTCCTCGCCGATGAGCAGGGGAATCTGCGCGCGCTGCGCTTGGTCGAGGTCCGCAACGAGGGCGGGAAGTTCGTCGAGGTCGAGGGCACCGAGCGGGAGCTGCCCGCGCAGCTGGTGCTGCTGGCGATGGGTTTCGTCGGCCCCCAGCGTGAAGGCCTGATCGAGCAGCTCGGCGTCGAGCTGGACGCGCGCGGCAACGTCGCGCGGGACTCGGATTTCCGGACGAGCGTCGACAACGTGTTCGTGGCGGGCGACATGGGCCGCGGCCAGTCACTGATCGTGTGGGCGATCGCGGAGGGCCGCTCCGCCGCGGCCGGGGTGGACGCCTACCTGACCGGCCGGAACGTCCTCCCGGCCCCGATCGCACCCACGGACCGGCCGATCGCCTAGGACCAGGGGTGACCGCCGCGGCAACGGAGCCGCGGCGGCCCACCCCGCACCCAATTCTTCGCCACACAACACCAACCGCCACCCGGCAGCGCACAGCAACAACCCCCCGAACCACTCCCCCTCCCGCACCCGATCCCCAGCCCACATCGGTTGCCGAGCAGCGGGGTCAAGGCACGCTTTCCCGCCTTGACGCGACTTCTCGGCAACCGAACACTGAAAGATCGGGTTCGGGAGGGCTACCAATCCGGGCGTTGCGAAGCGAAGCCGGTGCAGTAGACACCCGCGTAGCGGCCCCCCGCTAATCCGATCGAGTGAAAACACGCCCATTTCGTACTTGACCGCCCTCCGCGGCGACTTAGGAGCAGGTGACGGCGCCGCACACGATCAGGGGCCTCGCGGCGCCGCCACCGTGACTGGGGTCAATCCACGAGGGGGCGTTCATGCCTGTCGACCTGTCCACCACGCTGTCCTGGAAGTCGGCCAGCGGCGAAGCGGCCGCCATGCTGGCCGAGCTGCAGCCGAACATCCTGAAGGCGCACGTCCGGGACCGCCTCACCGTGCTGTTCCTCGGCTTCGGCGACGCCGCCGAAGCACGTACCTTCCTGCGGGGCCTGAGCGGGCTGATGAAGTCCGCCAAGGCGCACCTGGAGGAAGTCGAGGCGCACAAGCGCACCAAGGCCGCCGGCACGCCTTATCTGGGCGTCGGCCTGTCCGCGCACGGCTACGCCACGCTCGGCGTCACCGCGCCGGCCGATCCGTCGTTCACCGCGGGCGCGAAGGCCGCCGTCGAGAAGCTCGCCGACCCGGCCGTCACCGAGTGGGAAGGCCACTACCAGCAGACGATCGACGCCGTGGTCCTCATCGGCGACGCCACCGCCGGACCGGTCCGCACCCTGCGCCGTCAGGTCGAGGCGCTGCGCCCGGCGTCGGTCACGATCCTCGGCGAGGAGTCCGGCCTCGGGATGGCCAACGCCAACGGCGACGGCATCGAGCACTTCGGCTACGTCGACGGGCGCAGCCAGCCGCTGTTCCTCACCGAGGACATCGACGCCGAGCGGGACACCACCGACGGCGTCAGCGAGTGGGACCCGTCGGCGCCGCTGGAGCAGATCCTCGTGCCCGACCCGGCCGCGCCGGACCCCACCGTCCACTTCGGAAGCTACTTCGTGTTCCGCAAGCTGGAGCAGAACGTCCGGCTGTTCAAGGAGGCCGAGCGCGACCTGGCGCACGACCTCGGGCTGCGTGGCGAGGACCGGGAGCGGGCCGGCGCGATGCTGGTCGGCCGGTTCGAGGACGGCACCCCGCTGACCGGGCAGAGCGCGCCCGGCTCGCACCACCCGGTGGGCAACGACTTCAGCTACGACAGCGACAAGCTGGGCCAGAAGTGCCCGTTCCACGCGCACATCCGCAAGACCAACCCGCGTGGGTCCGGCGGGGCGGAGGCACCGGAGGAGGAGCGCAAGCACCTGATGGCCCGCCGCGGCCAGACCTACGGCCGCCGCCACGACGACCCGAACGCCGACCTGCCGCCGCGGCTGCGCCCGGCCAAGGACGTCGGCCTGCTGTTCATGGCCTTCAACTCGAGCCTGGGCAACCAGTTCGAGTTCACGCAGCAGATCTGGGCGAACAACCCCGCCTTCCCGTTCCCGCCGGACGGTTCCCAGCCGGGCCTGGATCCGGTCATCGGACAGGGCATTCGGGAACCGCAGAAATACCCGCCGGAATGGGGCCACAACAACGTGGCCGAGGCCGCCGATCCCATTCCGCAGGCGGTCACCATGAAGGGCGGCGAATACTTCTTCATGCCGTCGCTGGCGTTCCTGCGGAGCCTGTGAGGAAAATTCCGACAGCCCGCCGGGTGCGCCGCCCGGCGGGCCGGTCTCATGATCAGTGTTCACAATGCGCGCGCGAGCGGGTATGACTGATGCGTGGACAGGCATGAGCGGTTGAACACGCTGCTCGAAATGATCGGCCAGCAGGGCCGGGTCGAGGTGGATCAGGCGGCGGAGAAGCTGAGCGTCTCCCCCGCGACGGTCCGCCGCGATCTCGATCATTTGGCAGGCCGCCAATTGCTCACGAGAACGCGCGGTGGCGCCCTCGCCGGTAATGTCGCCTACGACCTCCCCGGCAGGCACCGCGCCGCCCAGCACACCGTGGAAAAGCGCCGCATCGCCGAGGCCGCGGCCCGTCTGGTGGATCGCGGAATGGTGATCGGGTTCAACGGCGGCACCACCACGACCGAGGTGAGCCGCGCGATCGCGACCCGGCCGGAATTCAACGACCGCGGCAGTTCCCCGGCGCTCACCGTGGTCACCAACGCGGTGAACATCGCGTACGAGCTGACCGTGCGGCAGAGCATCCGGCTGGTCAGCACGGGCGGGGTGGCGCGGCCGCAGTCGTTCGAGCTGACCGGGCACCTGGCCGGGATGGTGCTGGAGGAGGTCAGCCTCGACCTGGCGTTCCTCGGGGTGGACGCGGTCGATCCGCTACGGGGCGCGTACGCCCACCACGAGGCCGAGGCGGCGATCGTCAAGCTGCTCGCGCACCGCGCCAAGAAGGTCGTGGTGGTCACCGACAGCTCGAAGCTCGGCGGCTACGCGTTCGCCCGCATCTGCCCGACGCTCGACATCGACCTGCTGATCACCGATTCGGCGGCGGAGCCGGACCTGGTGTCGGCCTTCGAACTGGAGGGCGTGCGGGTCACGCTCGTCTGAGGGCGCGAGTCCCACACCCAGGCCCGCGAGTTCCACACCCAGGCCCGCGAGTTCCACGTTCAGCGGCGGGGCGGGGCGCGGTCCGGTGGGGAACTCCCCAGCAGGAATGCAGAACTCGCTCGCGGGAACGTGGGACTCGCTCGCGGGAACGTGGAACTCGCGGACGGGAACGTGGGACTCGCGGGGGTCAGCCCACGCGGGGCAGGCCCTCCGGCGCGCCCCGCTCGATCAACCGCAGCAGGGCGCCGGTGTCCAGGCACTGCTCGACCGCGTCGGCGAGCCGGTCCAGCATCGACTCGCGCAGGGCCGCGAACCCGGGCGCCCCCGCCGCCGGTGACCAGGACACCCCGGCCTGCGCCGCCGCCTCCGCCAGCCACGCCCGGCGGAACCCGTCGTTGTCCAGGGTGCCGTGCCAGGTCGTGCCCCACACCGACCCGCGCCGCCAGCCGTCCAGGAACGGCTCGGCGCCGTCCCCGGTCGCCGTCGCGCTGCCGTGGTGGATCTCGTAGGCCGCCACCTCGTGCCCGCGCCACCGCGCGACCGGCCGCCCGAGCACCTTCTCCGCGCTGAACGACACCCGCGTCGGCAGCAGACCGAGCCCGGGCACGGTCCCGGCGCCGGACTCGACGTCGTCCACAATGGTTTCCGCGAGCATCTGGTAGCCGCCGCAGATCCCCAGCACCGGCTGCCCGGCGGCGGCACGCGCGGCGAGCGCGGGCTCCAGGTCGCGCTCCCGCAGCCACCGCAGATCACTCACCGTGGCGCGGGTGCCGGGCAGCACGACCAGGTCCGCGGCGCGCACCGTGTCGGGGTCCGCGGTCAGCGTGACCGTCACGCCCGGTTCGGCGGCGAGGGCGTCCACATCGGTCGCGTTCGAGGCGCGCGGGAACCGCACGACCGCGACCCGCAGCCCGCCCGTGGCCTGCTGTTCGTGCCGCCAGCCCGCGACGGCGAGCGCGTCCTCGGAATCGATCCACACCCCGTCCAGCCACGGCAGCACCCCCAGCACCGGCCGGTGCGTCAGCTCCGCGATGCGGTCCAGACCCGGCCGCAGCAGCGCCTCGTCGCCGCGGAACTTGTTCACCACCCAGCCCGCGAGCAGCGCCTGGTCCTCGGGTTCCAGCAGCGCGACCGTCCCGTACATCGCGGCCAGCATGCCACCGCGGTCGATGTCGCCGACGACCACCACCGGCAGCCCGAACCGCCGGGCCAGCCCCAGGTTCACGTAGTCGCCCTGGCGCAGGTTGATCTCGGCCGGGCTGCCCGCGCCCTCGCACACCACGACGTCGAACCGCGTGCGCAGCTCGTCGAACGCCTCGAAGGCGAGGCGCGCCAGCTCGCGGCGGCCGGTGGCGAACTCGCCGGCCTCCAGCGTCCCGAACGGCTTGCCGAGCGCGATGACGTGGCTGCGCCGGTCGCTGCCCGGTTTGAGCAGCACCGGGTTCATCGCGGCCTCCGGCTCGACCCCGGCGGCGACCGCCTGCAGCCACTGCGCGCGGCCGATCTCCGCGCCGTCCGCGCAGACCATCGAGTTGTTCGACATGTTCTGCGCCTTGAACGGCGCCACCCGCAGCCCACGGCGCGCCAGCCAGCGGCAGATGCCGGCGGTGACCAGGCTCTTCCCGGCGTCCGACGTGGTCCCGGCGACCAGCAGGCCCCTCATCGCGCCACCACCGCGGCCAGGGCGAGCGCGGCCAGCCCGGCCGCGCGCGACAACCGCACCGCCCGGCGCAGGTCGGCCACGCCGGGCGCGGGGCCGTCACCGAGCGTGCCGCGGTCCTCGGTCCGGCCGCCGTAGCTGTTCACCCCGCCCAGCCGCACGTCGAGCGCGCCCGCGAAGGCGGCCTCGATCTGCCCGGCGTTGGGGCTCGGGTGCTGTCCGGCGTCCCGCCGCCACACGCGCAGCGACCGCCCCGGGCGGCCACCCACCACACGCGCGCAGAGTGCCGTGATCAGCGCCCCGGCGCGGGCGGGTACCAGGTTGGCGAGGTCGTCCCCGCGGGCGGCGGCCCAGCCGAACCGCTCGAAGCGCGGGGTCCGGTGCCCGACCATCGCGTCGAGCGTGTTGAGCGCCCGGTACCCGAGCAGCCCCGGCACCCCGGCCACCGCGCCCCACAGCAGAGGCGCGACGACCGCGTCGCTGGTGTTCTCGGCGATCGACTCGGTGGCGGCCCTGGCCAGGTCCTTGTCGTCCAGGACGGAGGCGTCGCGCCCGCACAGGTGGCCCAGCCGCTGCCGCGCGGCGGGCACGTCACCGGACTCCAGCCGCACCGCCATCGCCTCGCCCTCGTTCGCCAGGCCGCGGCCGCCGAGGACGGTCCAGGTCGCCAGCGCGGTCACCGCGACACGCGCGGCCGGGCGCCGGCGCGTGGCGGCCTGGGCGAGCGCCCCCAGCCCGGCGGCGGCGCCGACGCAGGTCGCGGCGTACGCGGCGCCGCGCGCCCGCGAATCGGCCCAGACCCGCTGCTCCAGGGCTTTCGCGGCGCGCCCGAACAACGCGACCGGATGGCCGCGCCGCGGATCACCGAGGGCCGCGTCCAGCGCGTAACCGGCCACGAGACCGAGCGCGGTCAACGATCTTGCATACACCACACCCGGGACGGTAGCTCGTGCACGAGAATGCCGGGTATGACCAAGCTGACCCAGCGGCTGGCCGCCTCACTGGAGGCCGCCGCCCGGCTGCTCCGCCGGTACGGGGACGACGAGGTGAAGGTGCTGGTCCTGGGCGGGGTTCGCTCGGGCAAGTCGCGCCACGCCGAGCGTCTGATGGCCCGCCATCCCGAAGTCGTCTACGTCGCGCCGGGCCCGGTGCCCAGCGGCGACGATCCCGAATGGGCGGCGCGGATCGCGCTGCACCAGGCCCGCAGACCGGCGAACTGGCGCACGGTGGAGACCGGTGACCTCGCCACGACGGTCCGGAAGGCGTCGCGGCCGCTGCTGATCGACTGCCTGGGCACCTGGGTCACGCGCGTGCTCGGCGACGTCGGCGCGTGGGAGGCCAAGCAGGGCTGGGAGCTGCGGCTGGACGAGCGCATGGAGGAGTTCCTCGACGCGTGGCGGGACGCGCACGTGCCGATCGTGGCGGTGACGAACGAGGTCGGCATGGGTGTGGTGCCCGCGACAGCCTCCGGGCGGTTGTTCCGTGATGTGCTGGGGGCGCTCAACGACCGCGTCGCGGCCCAGGCGGACAGCGTCCAGCTGGTGGTCGCGGGGCGCGTCCTGCACCTCGGCGAAAGGGCTCTGCTGTGACCGGATTCGACATCCCGGCGCCCGACGCGGCCGCGCACGCCACCGCGCTGGAGCGGTTGGACGCGCTGGTCAAGCCGGTCGGCGCGCTGGGGCGGCTGGAGGAGCTGGCCGCGTGGCTGTGCGCCGCGTCCGGGCAGGTCCCGCCGCCGCCGATCGAGCGGCCGCGGGTGGTCGTGTTCGCCGGGGACCACGGGGTGAGCCGGCTGTCGGCGTACCCGCGCGAGGTGACCGCGGCGATGGTGCGGGTGTTCCTGGCCGGCAAGAGCGGGGTGAACGTGCTGGCCCGCGAGGCCGGCGCGGGAGTCCGGGTGCTGGACATCGCGGTGGACGACGACCTGTCGGACGTGCCCGCGGAGGTGCGCGCGTGGAAGGTCCGGCGCGGCTCGGGGTCGATCGAGGTCGAGGACGCGCTGGCGCCGGGCGAGGCTCGCCGGGCCTTCGAGGTGGGCCGCCGGGTCGCCGACGCCGAGGTGGACGACGGGGCGGACCTGCTCATCCCGGGTGACATGGGCATCGGCAACACGACGGTGGCGGCGGCCCTGGTCGCCGCGGCCCTCGGGGTGCCCGCCGAGGAGGTCGTCGGCACCGGGACGGGCGTGGACGAGGCCGGGCGGGCGCGGAAGGTGGCCGTGGTGCGGGCCGGGGTCGAGCGGGCGGGCGCGCGCGTGGCGGACCCGTTCGAGCTGCTGACGGCGCTGGGCAGCGCCTGCGCCGCCGCGACGGCCGGGTTCCTGGTGCAGGGCGCCGTGCGCGGGGTGCCGGTGTTGCTGGACGGCGTGTTCTCCGGCGCGGCCGCGGTGGTGGCGGCGGAGATCGCGCCGGAGGCCGCGCGGTGGTGGCTGGCCGGGCACCGGTCGACCGAGCCGTCGCAGGCGTTCGCGCTGAAGGCGCTCGGGCTGACGCCGATCCTGGACCTCGGCTTGCGTCTCGGCGAGGGCAGCGGGGCGGTCCAGGCGATCCCGACGCTGCGCGCGGCGCGGGCGATCATCGCGGACATGGGTCTGCTGGCCGACCTTGCCTGACCGGGTTTCCGACGCGCTGCGGATGGCGCTGGGCACCCTGACCGCGCTCCCGGTGCCCGCGCCGCGCGTCATCGACCGGCGGGTGGCGGCCGGGGCGATGCTGCTGGCGCCCCTGGCCGCCGTGCCGCTCGCGGTCCTGGCCGGGCTGGTCGTCCTGGCCGGCGACGCACTCGGGCTGCCCGTGCTGGCCGTGGCCGGCCTGGCGGTCGGCGCGGTGGGTCTGGCCAGCCGGGGGCTGCACCTGGACGGCCTGGCCGACACCGCCGACGGTCTCGGCGCGTCCTTCGACCGCACCCGCGCGCTGGAGATCATGCGCCGCGGCGATTCCGGGCCCACCGGCGTCGCCACGCTGGTCCTCGTCCTGATCATCCAATGTGGAGCACTCGGCGGCGCGATCTCCGCGGGGCACGGGGTGACGGCGGCGGTGGCCGGCACGCTCGCGAGCCGCTGGGTGCTGGCGCTGTGCTGCACGCGCGGGGTGCCCTCCGCGCGCCCCGAGGGCCTGGGCGCCACGGTTGCCGGGAGCATCCGTCCGCTGTGGACGGCCGCGACACTCTGCGCCGCCGCCGGGCTGGCCACGCTCGCCCCCGGCCTGGAGTGGTGGCGGGGCCCACTCGCGGTGGCGGCGGCCGTCCTCGCGGCGGGCCTCGTGTTGTGGCGCTGCACCACCCGGCTGGGCGGCATCACCGGGGACGTGCTCGGCGCCTGCGTGGAGTTCGCCGCCGCCGCGAGCTGGCTAGCGCTCGCGCCGTAACACGAGGAGCAGCGCGGCCGCCGTCAGCACCGCCCCGAACCAGACGACGCTGGTGACCCCCAGGTGGTCGGCGAACAACCCGCCGAACAACGCCCCCAGCGCGATGGACGTGTTGTAGGCCATGGTGTTGAGCGGCATCGCGGCCTCGAACGTCTCCGGCCCGGCCGCGAGCGTCAGGTTGACCTGCGCTCAGCCCGGCCCAGACGAGGAACGTGGTCCGCCAGTCGGTGAGGCTCTCCACGACCGTGCCGAGTGGAATCCCGGCGACGGTCGCGATGGAGCCGGACATCACGATCGCGGCCGCCCGGCTCGCCTGGCGTTCCGGCACGATGCGCATCGCCATGCTCACGCCGATCGCCCAGAACACGCCGCTGGCGAACCCCATCACCAGCACCGCGAGCAGCGCGGACAGCAGGACGCGCCGGTCGGCCCGCCGGGTCCAGGCGACGAGGAACGGCACGCCCAGCCCGGCCGACACGCCCTGCAGGGTGACCATCAGCCCGGCGACGCCCACGGTGACACCCAGACCGGGCGGACTTCCTGGGTGACCACGCCTGGAAGCCTGCTTGACCGCGATCAATGAGTCCAACACATGTTCGTCATCCCACGATGACTCAGCGCGAGTGATCCCTCAGCGCAGACGCCGTAGCGCGTCCAGGAAGCCGTCGGTCACCGCCGGGTCCCGCACGGCGATGCGGAGCCAGTCCCCGTCCAGGCCGGGGAACGTGTCGCCCCGGCGGAGGGCGTAGCCGGCTTCCCGCAGGCGCAGGCGTAGCTCGGCCGCGCCGGGGATCCGCACCAGCACGAACGGGCCCCGCGGCGTGCCGGCCACCTCGACGCCCAGCGAGCGCAGCCCGCTGACCAGGTACTCCCGGTCCTGCTCCGCCCGCACCGCCAGCTTGTCCGCCTCGTCCAGAGCGGATGGGCGGCTGCAGGTGACCACAGCCCGCGCGGCGAGCGTCGACACCGACCACGGGGGCTGCACGGCCCGCAGCGCCTCCACAACGGACGGTTCGGCCAGCACGTACCCGGCGCGCAGGCCCGCGATCCCCCACGTCTTCGTCAGGCTGCGGATCACCACCACGCCCGGAAGCCGTTCCCCCGCCAGGCTTTCCGGCTCACCCGGCACCGCGTCCAGGAACGCCTCGTCCACCACCAGAATCCGGCCCGGCCGCACCAGCGCACGCAACGCCGCCGCCGGATGCAGCACCGACGTCGGATTGGTGGGGTTGCCGACGAACACCAGATCCGCGTCCGCGGGTACCGGTCCGAGCGCGAAACCGTCCGAAGCGGACAGTACGACCCGGTCCACCGCGTGCCCCGCCGCGCGCAACGCCGCCTCCGGCTCGGTGAACTGCGGGTGCACGACCACCGCGTGCCGCGGCCGCAACGCGTTGGCCAGCAAGGTGAACGCCTCCGCCGCGCCGGCCGTAACCAGCACGTCCGGCACTTCCCGGCCGTGCCGCGCGGCCACCGCCTGGGCAGCCGCGTCAACCGAGGGATACGCGGCCAGGTCATCCAGCGCCGCGGCCAGTTCGGCGCGCAGCCACGCCGGTGGCGCCGGCAGCCGCACGTTCACCGCCAGGTCCACCAGGCCGTCCCCGACCTCGCGATCCCCGTGGTGGTGCAGGTCGTAGTCAGCCATGCGCGTGCACCGCCGCCGCGAACCGCCGCGCCAGCGCGGGATGCCCGGCCCAGTGGACGTGCAGGTAGGACGCGTGCAGCGTGGGCGAGGCGAACCCCTCCGCGGCGCCGTCCCACTCCCACGCCGCCACCGCGATGGCGGTGGGCGTCACCACGGTCCGGTGGAACTCGTGCCCGGTCACCCGCTCCCCGGCCCGGGCCAGCAGGTGGTCCTGCACGGCGGAAGCCGTGCGGTACCCCAGCGCGCCCCGCCGGGTCATCACCGCCGAGGCGTCCAGCGCCCCGACCATCGGCAGCCCGTCCAGCTCCCGGCACAGGTACAGCAACCCGGCGCACTCGGCCACCACCGGCATCCCGCGCCGGATCGCCGCGGCCAGCTCCTCGCGCAGCGGCGCGTTCGCCGACAGGTCCTCGACGTGCACCTCGGGGAACCCGCCCCCGAAGTACAACCCGGCGCACCCCTCGGGCAACGCCTTGTCGTGCAACGGATCCAGGTCCACGACGTCCACACCGGACGCCGCCAGCAACTCCACCGTCTCGGTGTACCGGAACGTGAACGCCGGCCCCGCGGCCGCCGCCACCACCCGCCGCGGCCCCGAGTACGACCCCGTCGGCTCCCACGCCGGCGCAGTCAGAGACGGAGCCGACCGCGCCACCCGCACGATCGCCTCCAGATCCACCCCGTCGGACACCCACGCGGCCAGCTTCGGCAACAGCTCCCGCGACTCGGCGTCCCGCTCGGCCGCCGGCACCAGCCCGAGGTGACGGCTCGGCGCGTGGATGTCGTCGCTGCGCCGCAACGCGCCCAGCACCGGAATCCCGGTGCGCACCAGGGCCGCGCGGATCTCCTCCTCGTGCCGCGGCGACCCCAGCTTGTTGAGGATCACCCCGGCGATCTGCACGCCCGGCTCGAAGTGCGCGAACCCGAGCACCATCGCCGCGACGCTGCGGCTCGCCGCGGACGCGTCCACCACGAGCACCACCGGCGCGCCGATCAGCCGCGCGACGTGCGCCGTCGACGCGTAGCCCTCGGTGCCGAGCTGCCCGTCGAACAGCCCCATCACGCCTTCGATCACCGCGATGTCCGCGCCCGCGGAACCGTGCCGCAGCAACGGCGCCAGCAGGTCCTCGCCCTGCAGGAACGGATCGAGATTCCGCGGCGGCCGGCCGGTGGCGAGCGAGTGGTAGCCCGGATCGATGAAATCCGGCCCGACCTTGTGCCCGGACACCGTCAGCCCACGCGCCCGCAGCGCGGCCATGAGCCCGGTGGCGATCGTCGTCTTGCCGTGCCCGGACGCGGGCGCGGCGATGACGACGCGGTTCACCATTCGATGCCCCGCTGGCCCTTTTGCCCGGTGTCCATCGGGTGCTTGACCTTCGTCATGCGGGTGACCAGGTCGGCGGCCTCGATCAGCTCCTCCGGGGCGTTCCGGCCGGTGATCACGACGTGCTGACGGCCCGGCCGGTCGCGCAGCGCGGCGACCACCTCGGCGGTGTCGATCCAGCCCCAGTGCAGCGGGTAGGTGAACTCGTCCAGCACGTAGAAGTCGTGGCGCCCCTCGGCGAGGCGGCGCTTGATCTCCGCCCAGCCCTCGCGCGCGTTGGCGGCGTGGTCCTCGTCGGACCCGGGCTTGCGCGACCAGCTCCAGCCCTCGCCCATCTTGTGCCACTCGACGGGCCCGCCCTGGCCGCTGCTCTCGTGCAGGGCACCCAGCGCGCGGAACGCGTTCTCCTCGCCCACCTTCCACTTCGCCGACTTGACGAACTGGAACACGCCGATCGACCAGCCCTGGTTCCACGCCCGCAGCGCCATCCCGAACGCGGCGGTCGACTTGCCCTTCATCTCACCGGTGTGCACGGCCAGCAACGGCCGGTTGCGGCGCTGGCGGGTGGTGAGCCCGTCGTCGGGTACGACCAGCGGTTTCCCCTGCGGCATCAGGCAGCCCTCCTGCGCACCTCGGTGGCCAGCTCGTCGGCGGCGACCTCGCCCAGCGGCACGTGCTCGCCGCCCAGCCGCGCGGCCAGTTCCGCCGCGAGACCCAGGCGCATCCGCCCGGCCTCGCAGTCCATCACCACGGACGCGATTCCCGCGCCGGCCAGCATCTCGGCGGCCCGCTGCGAGCGCTCGACCGCGTCCGCGCCGCTGGTGGCCCGTCCGTCGGTGACCACGACCAGCAGCGGACGGCGACGCGGGTCACGCACCGCCTCGACCCGCAGCACCCGCGCGGCCTCCAGCAGTCCTTCCGCCAGCGGCGTCCGCCCACCGGTCGGCAGCGCCTCCAGCCGCACGGCGGCGGCCTCGACGCTGACGGTCGGCGGCAACGCCAGCTCCGCGGCACCGGCGCGGAAGGTGACCAGCCCGACCTTGTCCCGCCGCTGGTAGGCGTCCAGCAGCAGGGACAGGACCGCGGCCTTCACCTCGCGCATCCGCGACTTCGCGCCCATCGAGCCGGACGCGTCGACGCAGAACAACACGAGGTTGCCCTCGCGGCCCTCGCGCAGCGCGAACCGCAGGTCGCCGGGGCGCAGCACCAGGCCCGCGCCGTCGCGCCCGCGGGTTTTCTGGTGCGGCGCGGCGGCCCGCACGGTCGCGACCAGGTGCGGCCGCCCCGCGCGCGTGCCGGGCGGCCGGACGCCGATGGTCCGTCCGGCGTCGGTCACCGCGCGGGATCGCTTGCCGTGCGCCCCTTCGCCGAGACCGGCGACGCTGAACATCCTGGCGCGATAGGGCTTTCCCGCGCCGACGGACTGCTGCTCGCTCCCGCCGCCGCCCGGACCACCGCCGCTGTCGTGCTGCGACCCCTGCGGGGTTTCCGCCGGGGCATCGGAGCCGGAGCCGGGGCCGTCGTCGTCCGGCGGGCCCGGGTCCTCGGGCGGCTCGGCGTCGCGCAACGCCTGCTCCAGCTGTTCCTCGTCGATGCCCGGCGCGTCGAACGGGTTGCGGCGGCGCCGGTGCGGCAACGCGAGCCGCGCCGCGACGCGGATGTCCTCTGTGGACACCTCGGTGCGCCCGCTCCACGCCGCGTGGGCGACCGCGGTGCGGGCGGTGACGATGTCCGCGCGCATCCCGTCCACCTCGAAGGCCGCGCACACCTCGGCGATCTGCCGCAGCGCTTCGTCGGTCAGCTCGACCGACGGCAGGAGCTTCTGCGCGGCCGCGATCTCGGCCGCGAGCTGGGCGTCGTCGTCGGCGTAGCGGGCGGCGAAGGAGTCCGGATCGGCCTCGTAGGCCAGCCGGCGGCGGATCACCTCGGCGCGCTGCTCCGGATCGCGGCTCGCGGCCACCTCGACGGTGAGGCCGAACCGGTCGACCAGCTGGGGCCGCAGCTCGCCCTCCTCCGGGTTCATGGTGCCGATCAGCACGAACCGCGCCGCGTGCGACACCGACACGCCCTCGCGCTCGACCGTCGCGCGGCCCATCGCCGCCGCGTCGAGCAGCGTGTCGACCAGGTGGTCGTGCAGCAGGTTGACCTCGTCGACGTAGAGCAGGCCGCGGTGCGCGGCGGCGAGCAGGCCGGGCTGGAAGTCGGTGACGCCCTCGGTCAGCGCGCGTTCCAGGTTGAGCGAGCCGATCACGCGGTCCTCGGCCGCCCCCACCGGCAGCTCGACCAGCCGGGCGGGACGCCGCGCGGCGCGGGTGTCGTGCGGGGCGTCCGGGCAGTCCGGGTCGGGCGCGGCGGGGTCGCACGAGAAGCGGCACCCCTCGACGACGCCGACCTCGGGCAGCAGGCCGGCCAGCGCGCGCACCATCGTCGACTTCGCGGTGCCCTTCTCGCCACGCACCAGCACGCCGCCGATGGCCGGGGAGATCGCCGAGAGCACCAGTCCGAGCCGGAGGTCCGGCATCCCGACGACGGCGGTGAACGGATACGGCCTCAAGCGAACTCCTTCGCCACGCGCGGGTGTCCTCGCCCGCCTGAACAGGGCACGTGCTCAGAGCACGTAACGGCCACCGAAGCTCTGGCTCCCGGCCCGCGGGCCGGTCACAGTGGCGGGACCGCCCCGGAGTCGCACCGGGTTCCTGCGGCGACCGTCGCCAGGATCATCGCATACGGTCTCCCCCCGTGAGGATCGTCGTTGTGGGTGTCCCGGCCGACGGGTGGGCCGGGCTGACCGAGCCCGCGCGCGCCGAGATCGCGGCGGCCGAGGTGCTGTTCGGCGGCCGCCGGCAGCTGGACCTGGTGCCGCTCGACGTGGACAAGGTGCCGTGGCCGAGCCCGCTGCTGCCCGCGCTGGACGGCCTGTTCGCCGAGCACGCCGGGCGCCGGATCGGCGTGCTGGCCAGCGGCGATCCGCTGCTGTCCGGCATCGGGACGACGCTGGTCAGGCGGTTCGGCGCGGACTCCGTGCGGATCGTGCCCGCGGTGTCGTCGGTGGCGCTGGCGCGGGCACGGATGGGCTGGTCGGCGGAGGAGACCGAGGTGGTCAGCGTCGTCGGGCGCAGCGTGCACCGGGTGAGCCGGGCGCTCGCGCCGGGGGCGCGGCTGGTGGTGCTCAGCTCCGACGGCGGCACGCCCGCGCAACTGGCGCAGGTGTTGGTGGCAAGGGGTTTCGGCGAGAGCAAGCTCACGGTGCTGGAGCAGCTCGGCGGTCCGGCCGAACGCCGCGTCGAAGGCTTCGTGCGAGACTGGTCACACCCGGCTGGGGATCCGTTGAACGTCGTGGCGGTCGAGTGCGCGGGCCCGGCGTTGCCGACGCTGCCCGGGCTGCCCGACGACGCGTTCGAACACGACGGGCAGATCACCAAGCGGGACCTGCGGGCGTGCGCGCTCGCCCGGCTCGCGCCGGTGGCCGGTGAGCTGCTGTGGGACGTGGGCGCGGGCGCGGGGAGCGTCGGGATCGAGTGGTCGCGGGCGCATCCGGCGAACCGCGCGATCGCCGTCGAGCGCAGTGCCGGACGGGCCGTACGCATCCAGCGCAACGCGGACCGGCTGGGGGTGCCCGAACTGCGGGTGGTGACGGGTGCGGCGCCGGAGGTGCTGGCGGACCTGCCCGCGCCCGACGCGGTGTTCGTCGGCGGCGGGCTGGCGTCGCTGGACGCCTGCCTGGCGGCGCTGCGGCCCGGCGGGCGGCTGGTCGCGCACGCGGTGACGCTGGAATCGGAGCAGGTCCTGGCGAGCGCGTACCGGCGGCACGACGGCGAGCTGATCCGGATCGCCGTCGAACACGCCGCCCCGCTCGGCGGGTTCACCGGCTGGACCCCCGCCCGGACCGTGACGCAATGGAGTTTCGTGAAATGACCGTGTTCTTCATCGGCGCCGGGCCCGGCGCGGCGGACCTGATCACCGTGCGCGGGCGCGACCTCCTGGCGCGCTGCGGCGTGTGCCTGTACCCCGGCAGCCTCACCCCGCCGGACCTGCTCGCCCACTGCCCCGCGGACGCGCGGCGGATCGACACGGCGGACCTGTCGCTGGACCAGATCGTCGGCGAGCTGGTCGCGGCAGACCGCGCGGGCCACGACGTGGCGCGGCTGTGCTCGGGCGACCCGTCGATCTACAGCGCGGTGGCCGAGCAGATGCGCCGCCTCGACGCGGCCGGTGTGCCGTACCAGGTGGTGCCCGGGGTGCCGGCGTTCGTCGAGGCGGCCGCGGAGCTGGGCCGCGAACTGACGGTGCCGACGATCGGGCAGAGCCTGGTCATCACGCGAGTCCAGGCCCGCTCGACGGCCATGCCGGCGGGCGAGACGCTGGCGAACTTCGCCGCCACCGGCACGACGCTGGCCGTGCACCTGGCGGTCAACCGGATCGAGCAGGTGGTGGCGGAACTGCTCCCGCACTACGGCGCCGACTGCCCGGTGGCCGTGGTGCACTGCGCGAGCCAGCCGGGGCAACGCATCCTGCGCGGCACGCTGTCCGGCATCGCGCCGGAGGTGCGCGCCGCGGGAATCGACCGCGCGGCGGTGATCTTCGTGGGCCGCGTGCTGGCGGCCGAGAAGTTCCCGGACAGCTACCTGTACTCGGCGGCGCGGGACCGGTCGGAGAAGATCCGGACCGTCCCGAATCCGGGTATCGATTAGAAAAAGGCGGTTGCCGCCACGATTCACCGCTCGCCACGACGTGCTCCTCCCGCCCCGTTCCGGGCGGCGGCAGGAGCTGGCGATGGACAGCCGGTCGGCGGGGTTCGACGCGCTCCTCGCCGATCCGGAGAACCAGCGAAAGCTCGCCCTCATCCGGGCCACACCCAGCAGCGCCGCGAGCCCCTACGACACCCACCCCGCCCACCGCCGAACGGGTTGCCGTCCTCGAAGCGATGCCCGGCAACGCCACGATCGCCGACCGTCCGGACCGCGACCTGGTGCGCCATGCCGAGGCGACGTTCGAAGCGGTCCTGCAGGGCATGCTCGTGGACGGCGCCACAGCGAAGTTCCGGATGGACTGGCCGCTGCTGACGCACCTGGCCGTGCGGCACGAAGCGGTCCGGGCGGTCGGTCAGCTGCTCGACTCCGCGGGCTGGACGATGCGGCAGCAACCGGCGACCCTCGGGACCGTGCTCGGCGCGTTCGAGGCCGGCCGCCTCGCCGGGCACACGGACCTGCGCCAACTCGTCGCCGACGGGGAGTTCCGCTGGGCTGGCGACCGCCGTCAGCTACCCGCACCCCTCGGCGGTTCGCTGACCCCCACCACGGTCCCGGCGCGGTCGATCACCAGCACGGCCACCGCCACCGGCGCCGGGTCCAGCACCGATGCCGCGAACGCGCGTGCCCGGTCGGCCACCACGTCGCCGATCGGGAAGCCCGCCTCCTGCGACAACTGCAGCGCGTGCAGCGCCGTGTTCGCCGACTGGATCCGGCCGGCGAGCCCCTCGGGCGCGAGCGAGGCCAGCAGCGCCAGGTCCACCTGCGACCGCTTCGAGTGCAGGTCCAGGTGCCCGGCCGCGAGCTTCGACATCTTCGCGAACCCGCCCGCGATCGTCAGGCGCTGCACGGGATGGCGCTTCACGTACTTGAGCACCGCGCCCGCGAAGTCGCCCATGTCCAGCAGCGCCGTCTCCGGCAACCCGTACCGCTGCGCGACCACCCGCTCCGACGTGCTGCCCGTCGCACCGGCCACGTGCGAATGCCCCAGCGCCCGCGCCACATCGACCCCGCGCCGGATGCTGTCGATCCACGCCGAGCACGAGTACGGCACGACCACCCCGGTCGTGCCGAGGATCGACAAGCCACCGATGATCCCCAGCCGCGGGTTCCACGTCTGCCGCGCCAGCTCCTCCCCCTCGGGCACGGAGATCTCCACCACGACGTCCCCGGAATCGCCGAACGCGGCCGCCACCCGCCGCACCGCCTCGGTCATCAGCCGCCGCGGCACCGGGTTGATCGCCGGCTCGCCCACCGGCAGCGGCAGCCCCGGCAACGTCACCGTGCCCACGCCGACCCCGGCGCGGAACGTCACCCCGCTGCCCGGCTCGCCACGACGCACCGTGGACAGGATCAGCGCGCCGTGCGTCACGTCCGGGTCGTCGCCCGCGTCCTTGATCACCCCGGCCGTCGCCGAATCCGCGTCCAGGCGCTCGGTGGCCAGCGCGAACGCCGGGCGCCGGCCCTGCGGCAGCTCCACCTCCACCGGGTCCGGGAACTCGCCGGTGAGCAGCGCGGTGTACGCGGCCGTGGTGGCCGCGGTCGCACACGCTCCGGTGGTCCACCCGTACCTCATCACCAGGCAGTATGGCTGGCGTGACGCAAGTACTCGTGCTCGGAGGCACCGGTGAGGCCCGCGCGCTGGCCGCCGGGCCCGTCGACCGCACCGACGAGGTCACGTCGTCGCTGGCCGGACGCGTCGCCAACCCGCGCCTGCCGGCCGGCGAAGTGCGCGTCGGCGGCTTCGGCGGACCGGACGGCCTCGCGCGGTGGCTGACCGAGCACGGCACCGCCGCCGTGGTGGACGCCACACACCCGTTCGCCGAACGCATCGGCGCGTCCGCGGCAACGGCCACGAGCCAGGCGGGCGTCCCGCTGCTGCGCCTGCAGCGCCCCGGCTGGCAGCAGGGCCCGGGCGACGACTGGCACTGGGTGGACACCCTCGACGAGGCCGCGACGGTGGCCGAACGGCTGGGCGACCGGATCTTCCTCACCAGCGGCCGCCAGGGCCTGTCCGCCTTCGCGCGCTGCACGCGGCCGTACTTCCTGGCCCGCTGCGTCGACCCGCCGGAACCGCCGCTGCCGCCGCGCCTGGACGTCCTGCTCGACCGCGGCCCCTACACCGTCGAGGGCGAGACCGCGCTGCTGCGCGAGCACCGCATCGACGTGCTGGTCACCAAGGACAGCGGCGGCGACATGACCACCGCGAAGCTCGTCGCGGCCCGTCAGGAGGGTGTGCCGGTGGTCGTCGTGCGGCGCCCGCCGCGGCCGCCGGCGCACACCGTCGCGGACGTGGATGCCGCGCTGCGCTGGGTGTCGGCGATCCTGGACGCATGATCGAGGAGTTCTACGAGGTCCTGCGGCGACGGCGGGACGTGCGGGCGGAGTTCACGGGCGAGCCCATCGACGACGACGTGCTGGCCCGCATCCTGGAGGCCGCGCACTCCGCGCCCAGCGTCGGCCTCACCCAGCCGTGGGATTTCGTGCTCGTCGAAAGCACCCGGACCCGCACCGCGTTCCGCGATCACGTCCTCGCCGAGCGAGAGGTGTTCGCCGCGTCGCTGCCCGCGCAGCGCCGCGAGACGTTCGCCCCGATCAAGATCGAGGGCATCCTCTCCGCGACGCTCGGCGTGGTGGTGACCTACGACGAAAGCCGCGGCGCGCCGGACGTGCTCGGCCGTCACGCGATCGCCGACGCCGGCCTGTACTCGGTGTGCCTGGCGATCCAGAACCTCTGGCTCGCCGCCACCGCCGAGGGCCTGGGCGTGGGCTGGGTCAGCTTCTACCGCGAGGATTTCCTGCGTGACCTGCTCGGCATCCCGGCCGGAGTGCGGCCGGTCGCCTGGCTCTGCCTCGGCCCGGTGAGCGAACTCCAGGAGATTCCGGACCTGGAGCGGCACGGCTGGCGGAGGCGGCGGCCGCTGGCGGCGGCGACGCACCGTGAGCGGTTCGGCACACCCCCATCCCGAAGCGAGCGCGAGGAAGCATCGCGATAGCGTTCTCCCAATGTGGATGGCCAGCAGGACACCTACTGTCGCACCGGATGAGGCGGCCGACCCGGACCAGCGGGGCGCGTCGGAGAGCACCTCACCGGAGCGACCTCGCACGTTCTTGTGGCGGCTGCTCGCCGTCGTACTGGGTCTGTTCGCCGCGGGCTGCGCGGTCGCCTACCCGTTGATGCCGGTCGTCCAGGACACGGCGAAGATCGTGTGGCCGGCGGGCAGCGACACCCGCCCGGTGAACGCCCCGCTCGTCGGCTACTGGGCGCAGGACCTGCAGGTGGCCCTGCCGTGCGCGACGATCCAGTCCCTGGACGGCCGCACCGCGGGCGCGGGGCTGCTGTTCTCCACCGTGCCGCCGGCCCGCGCGGGCAACGGCGCCGGGATGCAGCTCAACGTCCAGGACGGCCTGCTCACCGCCACCAGCCGCGGCCAGCAGGTCGCGCGCCAGCCGCTGCCCGCCACCGGGTGCGACGTGCGGGTGAGTTCGACCGCCACGCACACCACCCTGTCGGTGGCCGGCACCCCGGTCTACGACTCCAGCGGCGACGCCCGGCCGCGCGTGCTGGGCATCTACACGGACATCTCGTCGGCCCGGGACCCGATCGCGGGCCTGTCGGTCGGCATCACCCCGGACACCCGCTACCAGTCCTCCCCCACCGGGCTGAAGGTCGGCGTCGGCGTGTTCGCCCTGCTGTCGCTGATCGGCTGCCTCATCGCGGTCAACCGGCTGGACTCGGGCACCGCGCGCCGCGCGCCGCGGTGGGCCCCGATCGGCTGGTGGAAGCTCACCAAACGGGACGTCACCGTCTTCGGCGTGCTCGGCGCGTGGGTGTTCATCGGGCCGGTCACCTCCGACGACGGCTACATCCTGACCATGGCCCGGGTCGCCGACCAGGTCGGCTACCTGACCAACTACCACCGCTGGTTCGGCGTCGCGGAGGCGCCGTTCGGGTGGAACGACCACATCTACGAGCTGATGGCGACGCTGTCCACGGTGCCGCCGTGGATCCGGCTGCCGTCGTTCCTGCTCGGCGTCCTGAGCTGGCTGCTGATCTCGCGTGAGGTGCTGCCGCGGCTGGGCAAGGAGGTCCGGATCAGCCCGGCGGCGGGCTGGGCCGCGGCCGTGGTGTTCCTGGTGTGGTGGCTGCCGTTCAACAACGGTGTCCGCCCCGAGCCGTGGGCCGCGCTGGGCTCGCTGATCGCGCTGTGCGCCGTGGAGCGCGCGCTGGTCACGCGGCGCCTGCTGCCGCTGTGCCTGGGCCTGATCGGGGCCGCGTTCGCGCTGGCCGCGACGCCGACCGCGCTGATCGACGTGGTGGCGTTCCTGGTCGCCGCGAAGCCGCTGTTCCACCTGCTGCGCAGCCGCGCCCGCGACTCCGGCTGGCTCGCGGTGCTGGCGCCGATCGCGGCGGCCGGGTTCATCGTGCTGATCGTGGTGTTCGCCGACCAGACGTTCTCCACGGTGATGGAGGCGACCCGCCTGCGCGGCTCGGTCGGCCCCAACAAGTCCTGGTACGAGGAGCTGTCGCGCTACGAGCTGCTGTTCGAAAGCAGCGCGGACGGCGCGCTGACCCGCCGGTTCCCGGTGCTGCTGCTGATCCTGTGCACCGGCACCTGCCTGGTGGTGCTGCTGCGGCGCGGCCGCATCCAGGGCGCGGCCCTGGGCCCGGCCCGGCGGCTGATCGGCACCGTGGCGCTGTTCTTCCTGCTGCTGGCCCTGACCCCGACCAAGTGGACGCACCACTTCGGCGCGTTCGCCGGTGTCGGGGCGGCGATGGCGGCGCTGACCGCGCTGGCGACGAGTTCGACGGTGCTGCGGTCGCGGCGCAACCGCGCGGCGTTCACCGCCGGGCTGCTGGTGGTGGCCGCGCTGGCGGCGACCGGCCCGAACGCGTACTGGTTCGTGTCCAGCCTCGGGGTGCCGTGGTGGGACAAGGCGCCGTCGATCAAGGGCTGGCACCTGTCCACCGCGCTGCTGGCGGCCGCGGCGGTGGCGGCGGTGTTCGCGTTCGTGGAGAACGTGCGCATGCAGCGGCCGGGTGCGCCGCCGCCGGTGCAGGAGCGGCGCGGGCGTGCGCTGCGGCTGGGCGCGACGTCGCTGGTCGTGGTGTGCGGCGCGGTCGTGGTGTTCGAGGTCGCCAGCATGGCGAAGTCGATCCAGAAGCAGATGTCGACGGGTAGCTACAGCCTCGCCGCGGCGAACGTGGACCACCTGTTCGGCAAGAGCTGCAACCTGTCCGATCGCGTGATGGTCGAGCAGGACCCGGTGTCGAGCATGCTGAAGCCGGTGTCCGCGGTGACCGTGCCGGCCCGGACGCCGGCGCAGGAGAACTCGACGCTGCCGCGGCCCGAGGACGAGGGCAACGAGAAGACCTCGGCGGGCTTCCACACCGACGGCAACGGCGACGACGACCCGCTGAACGCACCGCCGCACGGCTTCACCACGGCGACCGTGCCGATGTGGAGCAGCTACCACGAGGGCTCGGCGACCGGCCGGCTGCGCACCGACTGGTACGCGCTGCCGGACCAGCACGCCGGTGCGCAGGTGACGATCGCCGCCGCGGCGCCCCCGGGCAAGGCGACGAGCGTGGCGCTGGAGTTCGGCAAGGACACCCCGGCCGGTGTCGAGGTGGTCCGGTCGACCACCGTGCTGGCGCCGAACGTCGGCACCGGAGCGACGACGGACGAGACGAAGTGGGCCGACGAGCGGCTGGACATCGGCGACCTGCCCGCGGACGTCAACCGGGTGCGCGTGGTGGCCAAGGACGACGACATCACCGGTGACGGCTGGGTCGCGGTGAGCGCCCCGCGCGTGCCGACGTTCACCACGCTGACGCAGCGGGTCGGCAGCGCCCCGGTCTACATGGACTGGCCCGCGGCGTTCGTGTACCCGTGCATGAACCCGGTCGCCTCGCACGACGGCATCTCGCAGATCCCGGCGTACCGCATCACCGCGGGCGATCTGGCCGCGGAGGCCGGGGTGGCGGACAACATCGGCGGCGGGCCGAACGGGTGGATCGAGGAGCTGGCCGACCAGCCCGAGGTGCCGAGCTTCCTGGAGGGCGACCGGTCCGGCCGGTCGTGGGGACGCCTGCTGCAGATCGAGCCGTTCACCGATGGCGTGGCACCGCAGGTGGAACACGGCACGGAGACGATGTGGGGCTGGCAGAGCCCCGGCCCCGGGCCGCAGCAACCGAACGGCTCGACCCCGACGCGGTGACGAAGAAGGCCCCTCCAGCCGGAGGGGCCTTCTTCCATCAGTAGGACCGGGGTGTCCACACCTGCCCGTGCGTCACCCGGGTCCGGGACGACCCGACGATCACCAGGCACCGCATGTCCACCGCGGCAGGATCGAACTCCCCCAGCGTGGTCACGAGCACCGATTCCTCGGCCCCGCCGACGTCCCGCGCCACCACCACCGGCGTCTCGGCGGCCCGATGCCGCAGCAGCACCTCCCGGGCCCGCACCAACTGCTCGGTCCGCGTCCGCGAAGCCGGGTTGTACATCGCCACCACGAGATCGGCCGCCCCCGCAGCCTCCAGCCGCCGCTCGATGACCTCCCACGGCTTCAGCCGATCCGACAGCGACAGCACGCAGTAGTCGTGCCCCAGCGGCGCCCCGGCCCGCGCCGCCGCCGCGGAAGCCGCCGTCACCCCGGGGATCACCCGCACCGGCACCGGCTCTTCCAGCTCGGCCGCCTGCTCCAGCACCGCGGACGCCATCGCGAACACGCCGGGATCGCCCGAGGACACCACAGCCACCCGCGCCCCAGCGGCGGCCAGCGAAAGCGCATGCCGGGCCCGGTCGGCCTCGACCCGGTTGCCCGACGCGTGCCGCACCTGCCCGGCCCGCTGCGGCACCTTCGCCACGTACGGCCCGTACCCGACGATGTGCTCCGCCTCGGCCAATGCCGCGGACGCTTCCGGCGTCAGCCACTCCGGCCCGGCCGGCCCCAGCCCGACCACCACGACCTCGCCACCGTCCACCTGAGCCGCCGCCGGAGCGGCGGCCGGCTCCTTCCGCGACGCGTAAGCCGGGCTCGGCACCAGCGCCAGCGAGAAGTACGGCACCGTCGACGGATCGACGTCGGCGAACGGCTCGACCCGCTGGTTGTCCCACGTCGCCCGCTCGACGTAGTACGCCTCGTCCAGCCGCCCCGACTCGGCCAGCGCCTCGCGCACCGACGAGAACGTGCGGCCCAGCTTCATCACCGCCGCGGCCTGCGTGTCCGCCAGCCGCCGCGCCAGCTCCGGCGCGGGCAGCGTCCCGGGCAGCACCGTCAGCACCTCGTCGCGCTGCACCTGCTGCTTGCCGAGGACCGCCGAGGCCGCCGACACCGACGTCACGCCGGGCACCGCCTCGGCCTCGTACCGGTCGCACAGCCGCTCGTGCATGTACATGTACGAGCCGAAGAAGAACGGGTCGCCCTCGCACAGCACCACCACGTCCCGCCCGGCGTCCAGGTGCTCGGCGAGCCGTTTCGCGCTCAGCTCGTAGAACTCGGCGATCGCGCCCTCGTACCCGCCCGGGTGGTCGGTGCCCTCGGTGGTCACCGGGTACATCAGCCGTTCCTCGATCTGCCCCTCGCGCAGGTACGGCTCGGCGACCGACCGCGCGATGCTGCGCCCGTGCCGCGCGCAGTGGTAGGCGATCACGTCGGCCTCGCCGATCAGCCGCGCCGCCTTGACCGTCATCAGCTCCGGGTCGCCCGGGCCGAGCCCGACACCCCACAGCTTGCCCGTCTTCATTCGATCTCGCTCGCGAGCGCGTTGATCGCCGACACGGCCATGGCGCTGCCGCCCCGCCGCCCGTGCACCACCAGGTAGGGCGCGGGCGCGCGCTTGACCAGCTCCTCTTTGGACTCCGCGGCGCCGACGAACCCGACCGGCACGCCGATGATCGCGGCAGGCACCCCGGCGCCCTCGTCGATCATCTCCAGCAGCCGGAACAACGCGGTCGGCGCGTTGCCGATCGCCACCACCGAACCGGCCAGCTCGTCCCGCCAGAGCTCCAGCGCGGCCGCGGGCACGGTCGTGCCCATCCGCTCGGCCAGCGCGGGCACCCGCTCGTCGGACAGCGTGCACAGGATCTCGTTGGACGCGGGCAAGCGCTTGCGGGTCACGCCGCTGGCGATCATCTGCGCGTCGCACAGCACCGGTGCGCCGTCGCGCAACGCGGCCCGGGCCGATTCGACCAGGTCCAGCGAGTAGGCGAGGTCGTCGACCAGGTCGACCATGCCGCACGAGTGGATCATGCGGACCGCGACCGGCTCCAGGTCCTCCGGCAGGATCGCGAGGTCGGCCTCCTCGCGGATCGTGGCGAACGAGTGGCGGTAGATCTCCGCCCCGTCGCGGATGTAGTCGATCACGCTGTTCCCTTCTGGTATCCCTCGCTGCCCGCGAGCACGTCGACGTGCGGCTCGTGCGGTCGCCCGCACCGCCGTTCGCATCCGGAGAAGTGCATCCGCACCCCGGCGGGAACGCGGGGCATCATCGCCCGCGCGTCGGCCCGCACGTCGGCCCGCGACTTCGCGCAGCCCGGCCGCCCGATGCACGCGCTGATCCCCAGTCCCGGCGCGGCCGGATCGGTCACCAGGCCCGGCGCGTCCAGGCCGCGGGGCACCACGACCGACCGCCACGGCGTCACCACGATCTCCCCCAGCGCCCGCAGGTCCGCGGCCGCGAGCTGCCCCAGCACCGGCGCGCCCACCACCCCGGCGAGCCCGTCGCCGCGGGTGAACGGCCCGATCGGCACACCCGGTGACGTGGGCAGACGCTCGCCGGACGGCAGGTCCAGCTCCCGCACCCGCCACGCGCTGCCCCGGACTTCCAGGAACCACAACGCCTTCCGCACGAGCGCGTCGACCGCCCCGGCGAACGGCACCCGCTCGCCGGTGTCCCGGCCCGCGAGCAGCACCGCGCCGGTCGAGGAGTCCAGCGCCCGCCAGCACACGTCCGCGTCCTCGCCGGACACGTCACCGCGGCCGTCGTCGAGGGCGAACAGGAACCGGCCCGGCAGGGCGGCCAGCTCGGGCCGCGCGCACACCGCCCGGTCCAGCTCGGCCACCACTTCCCGGACGTCGACCAGCCCGCCGGTGAGCCCGCTCAGCGGCGAGGCCAGGTAGTTGCGCACCCGCTCGTGCGCGGGCGCGGGCAGCAGCCCGGCGGCCGACAGCCGCGCTACCAGCTCACCGGTGTCCCGCGACAGGCCCCGCAGCTGGATGTTGCCGCGCGAGGTCAGGTGCACCGACCCGTCACCGAGGTCCTCGGCGCAGGAGGCCAGCACCCGCGCCTGCTCCGCGCTCACCCGCCCGCCCGGCAACCGGATCCGGGCGAGGGCGCCGTCGGCGGACTCGTGCGTGGCGAACACACCCGGGCACGCGTCGGGGCGGACACGTGCGGGAGGGGCCATGCGCTCACTGTAAACGGCGCCAGGAGCGCTAACTATTACCTGGATCATATGTAGTAGGTCTGCTACATTCCATCACACAGGCGTAGCACTGGGGAGAACACCTATGACAGCGATGAGCCAGGTCGCGACGCGACCACCGGAGCCGCCGGGCGACGAGCCCGCGCTCGACGTCCGCGACCTCCGCATGCGGTACGGCGCCAACGACGTGCTCAAGGGCGTGACCTTCCAGGCCGCCCAGGGCGAGGTGCTGGCGCTGCTCGGCCCGAACGGCGCGGGCAAGACGACCACCATCGAAATCCTGGAAGGCTTCCGGATGCGGTCGGCCGGCGAGGTGCGGGTGCTCGGCGTCGACCCGGCCCGGGGCACCGAGGCCTGGCGCGCGCGGCTGGGCATCGTGCTGCAGTCCTGGCGGGACCACGGCAAGTGGCGCGTACGGGAGCTGCTGGCCCACCTCGGCTCGTACTACGTCGACCACCGGCGGCCGTGGGACGTCGACGAGCTGGTCGAAACCGTCGGCCTCACCCCGCACGCGCACAAGCGGGTCAGCCGGCTCTCCGGCGGGCAGCGGCGGCGGCTGGACGTCGCGATCGGCATCGTGGGCCGCCCCGACCTGCTGTTCCTGGACGAGCCGACCGCCGGGTTCGACCCGGAGGCCCGCCGCGAGTTCCACGACCTGGTCCACCGGCTGGCCGACGAGTCGGACACCACGATCCTGCTCACCACCCACGACCTGGACGAGGCCGAGAAGCTCGCCGACCGGATCCTCATCCTGGCCGGCGGCACGATCATCGCGAACGGCTCGGCCGAGCAGCTCAGCCGCGAGATGTCCACCGACGCCGAGGTCCGCTGGACCCGCGACGGCCAGCGGTACGTGCACTCGACCACCGACGCGACGAAGTACGTGCGCGAGCTGTTCGCCCAGTACGACGAGGAGATCGAGGACCTGGAGGTGCGCCGGGCGAGCCTGGAAGACACCTACATGGCGCTGCTGCGCAAGTTCGAAGGAGGCGCCCGATGAACGGCACCGCACTGCGGGTCGGGTTCCGGCGCGGCCTGATCGAGCTGCGGCAGAGCTTCACGACCGTCCAGGACCTGTGGGGGTACTTCTTCCCGACGGTGGTGTTCCTGGTGGTGATGACCCTGATGAAGGGCTCGGTCATCCCCGGCACCACGTTCTCCCGCGGCTCGATGACGCTGCCCAGCCTGATCGGCGCGAGCGTCGGGTTCAGCGGGCTGATCAACACGATGCAGCTGCTCACCGTCGAGCGCGAGGACGGCACCCTGCTGCGCGCCAAGGCCCTGCCGCACGGCATGACCGGGTATCTGGTCGGCAAGATCGTGATGGTCTCGGGGATGACGCTGACCGGCATCGCGCTGCTCATCGTGCCCGGCCTGATCATGTTCGACGGCCTGGAGATCGACGCCATGACCTGGGTGACCCTGGCCTGGGTGCTGGTGCTCGGCCTGGTCGCGACGCTGCCGATCGGGGCGGTGTTCGGTTCGCTGTTCGAGAACCCGCGGACGATGGGCGTGGTGATGCTGCCGGTGATGGCGCTGGTCGGCACGTCGGGCATCTTCTACCCGATCGGCGAGCTGCCCACCTGGGTGCAGGGCATCGCGCAGGTGTTCCCGCTGTACTGGCTGGGGCTGGGCATGCGGTCGGCGTTCCTGCCGGACACCATGGTGCTGGTGGAGATCGGGCAGTCGTGGCGGACCTGGGAGACGCTGGGCGTGCTCGGCGCGTGGGCGGTCGCGGGCCTGGTCCTGGCGCCGATCGTGCTGCGTAGGATGGCGCGGCGCGAGTCCGGGTCGACCGTGGCCGCACGGCGGGAGAAGGCACTACAGCGGATGCCGGGATGAGTGAGTCGATCTACAACCGCATCGCGATGCTGCGCGCCGAACGCGGCATCTCGCGGCGGCAGCTGGCCGAGGCGGTCGGGGTGCACTACCAGACGATCGGCTACCTCGAGCGCGGCGAGTACAGCCCGAGCCTGTACCTCGCGCTGCGCATCGCGGAGTACTTCGAGGTGCCCGTGGAGGTGATTTTCTCCACGCGGCCCTTCCCCCGTCTCGGCGAACGGACTGCTTGACTGCGGGCCCGCTCAACGGACAGTGTTGGGGGGACCTAGGAGGGAACCCGCGTGATCCTGCTGCTGTCCACTTCGGACACCGATCTGCTCAGCGCCCGCACCAGCGAGGCCGGGTACCGGCTGGCGAACCCGGCCCGGCTCGACCTCGCCGAGCTGCCCGGCTTGCTGGAGGGCGCCGACGTCGTCGTGGTCCGCATCCTGGGATCGGCGCGGACCTGGCAGGAGGGCCTGGACGCGGTCCGGGCCAGCGGCAAGCACGTGGTCGTGCTCGGCGGTGAGCAGACGCCGGACGCGGAGCTGATGGCGTTGTCCACCGTGCCGGCCGGCATCGCCACCGAGGCGCACGCCTACCTCGCGCAGGGCGGCCCGGCCAACCTCACCCAGCTGCACCGGTTCCTGTCCGACACGCTGCTGCTCACCGGCGACGGCTTCGAGCCGCCCGCCGAGCAGCCCGCGTGGGGTGTGCTCCAGCGCACACCGCGCCGCACTGGCGATTCGCAGGGCGGTCCGGTGGTGGCGATCCTCTACTACCGCGCGCACCACCTGTCCGGGAACACCCGGTTCGTCGAGGCGCTGGCCGAGGCGGTCGAGGACGCGGGCGGGCAGGCGCTGCCGATCTACTGCGCGTCGCTGCGCTCGCGCGAGCCGGAGATGATGGCCGAGCTGCGCAAGGCCGACGCGCTGCTGGTCACCGTGCTCGCCGCGGGCGGCACGCGGCCCTCGGAGGCCGGCGCCGGGGGTGACGACGAGGCGTGGGACGTCGCCGAGCTGGCCGCGCTGGACGTGCCGACGTTGCAGGCGCTGTGCCTGACCAGCGACCGCGCCACCTGGGCGGACAACGACGACGGCCTGTCCCCGCTGGACGCCGGCAACCAGATGGCGGTGCCGGAGTTCGACGGCCGCCTGATCACCGTGCCGTTCTCGTTCAAGGAGATCGACGACGACGGCCTGCCGCACTACGTGCCGGACCCGGTGAGCGCCGCGCGGGTCGCGGGCATCGCGCTCGCGCACGCCCGCCTGCGGCACACCCCGCCGGAGCAGCGCAAGATCGTGCTGATGCTGTCGGCGTACCCGACGAAGCACTCCCGCGTCGGCAACGCGGTCGGCCTGGACACCCCCGCCTCGGCGATCGAGCTGCTGCGCCGCATGCGCGCGCAGGGCTACGACCTGGGCGACGAGCCGTTCCCCGGTGTGGAGCCGACCGGCACCGACCAGCCGGACGGCGACGCGCTCATCCACGCGCTGATCGCCGCGGGCGGCCAGGACCCGGAGTGGCTGACCGAGGAGCAGCTGTCCGGCAACCCGATCCGCGTCCCCGCCGCGCGGTACCGCGAGTGGTTCGCCGCGCTGCCCTCGGACCTGCGTGCGGACATCGAGGAGCACTGGGGGCCGCCGCCGGGCGACCTCTACGTCGACCGGTCGTCCAATCCGGACGGTGACATCGTGCTGGCCTCGCTGCGGGCAGGCAACGTGGTGCTGATGATCCAGCCGCCGCGCGGGTTCGGCGAGAACCCGGTGGCGATCTACCACAACCCGGACCTGCCGCCGAGCCACCACTACCTCGCCTGCTACCGCTGGATCGAGGAGGAGTTCGGCGCGCACGCGGTGGTCCACCTGGGCAAGCACGGGTCGCTGGAGTGGCTGCCGGGCAAGAACGCCGGGCTGTCGCCGTCCTGCGGCCCGGACGCGGTGCTGGGCAACCTGCCGCTGATCTACCCGTTCCTGATCAACGACCCGGGCGAGGGCGCGCAGGCCAAGCGGCGCGCGCACGCGACGATCGTCGACCACCTGATCCCGCCGATGGCGCGCGCGGAGAGCTACGGCGACCTGGCCCGGCTGGAGCAGCTGCTCGACGAGCACGCGAACATCGCGGCGATGGACCCGGCGAAGCTGCCCGCGATCCGGCAGCAGATCTGGACGCTGATCCAGGCCGCCAAGCTCGACCACGACCTGGGCATCTCGGAGCGCCCGCACGACGCCGAGTTCGACGACTTCCTGCTGCACATCGACGGCTGGCTGTGCGAGGTGAAGGACGCGCAGATCCGCGACGGCCTGCACGTCCTCGGCGCCGCGCCGGCCGGTGAGGCACGGGTCAACCTGGTGCTGGCGATGCTGCGGGCGCAGCAGATGTGGGGCGGCAAGGCCGGTGCGGTGCCGGGCCTGCGGTCGGTGCTCGGTCTGCGGGAAGGCGCGCCGACGTCCGAAGTGGACGCCATCGAGGCGTCGGCCCGGGCCCTGGTCGAGGCGATGGAGAAGCGGGACTGGTCGCCGGACGCGGTCGCGGAGGTGGCTTCCGATCCGGAGGTCGCGCGGGTGCTGGCGTTCGCGGCCACCGAGATCGTGCCCCGGCTGGCCGGCACGTCCGGTGAGATCGACGCGGTGCTGCACGCGCTGGACGGCGGGTACATCGCGGCCGGGCCGAGCGGGTCGCCGCTGCGCGGGCTGGTCAACGTGCTGCCGACCGGCCGCAACTTCTACACCGTGGACCCGAAGGCGATCCCGAGCCGGCTGGCGTGGGAGACCGGGCAGGCGCTGGCGGAGTCGCTGCTGCGGCGGTACCGCGAGGACACCGGTGAGTGGCCGAAGTCGGTCGGCCTGTCGGTGTGGGGCACCTCGGCGATGCGGACCTCCGGTGACGACGCGGCGGAGGTGCTGGCGCTGCTGGGTGTGCAGCCGGTGTGGGACGACGCGTCGCGCCGGGTGACCGGGCTGGAGCCGATCCCGCTCGCCGAGCTGGGCCGTCCGCGCATCGACGTGACCGTGCGGATCAGCGGGTTCTTCCGGGACGCGTTCCCGCACGTGGTGGACCTGCTCGACGACGCGGTGCGGCTGGCGGCGTCGCTGGACGAGCCCGCGTCGGACAACTTCGTGCGCGCGCACGTGCAGGCCGATCTGGAGGCGCACGGCGACGAGCGGCGGGCGACGACGCGGATCTTCGGCTCGAAGCCCGGCGCGTACGGGGCGGGGATCCTGCCGCTGCTCGATTCGGGCAACTGGCGCGACGACGCCGACCTGGCCGAGGTCTACGCGACGTGGGGCGGGTACGCCTACGGACGGGACCTGGACGGCGTCGAGGCGCGGCCGGCCATGGAGAGCGCGTACCGGCGCATCGAGGTCGCGGCGAAGAACACCGACACGCGTGAGCACGACATCGCCGACTCGGACGACTACTTCCAGTACCACGGCGGGATGATCGCGTTCACCCGCGCGTTGACCGGCCAGGCCCCGGCGTCGTACGTGGGCGATTCGACGAGCCCGGACGCGGTGCGAACGCGGTCGCTGTCGGAGGAGACGGCCCGCGTGTTCCGCGCCAGGGTGGTCAACCCGCGCTGGATCGCGGCGATGCGCAAGCACGGCTACAAGGGCGCCTTCGAGCTGGCGGCCACTGTGGACTACCTGTTCGGCTTCGACGCCACCGCCGGGGTCGTGCAGGACTGGATGTACGAAAAGCTGTCCCAGTCGTACGTCCTCGACCAGCAGAACCAGGAGTTCCTCGCGAAGGCCAACCCGTGGGCGTTGCGCGGCATCATCGAGCGGCTGACCGAGGCCGCCGACCGCGGCCTGTGGGCGGAGCCGGATCCGGAGCTGCTGGGGCAGTTGCGCGAGGTGTACCTGCGGACCGAGGGTGAGCTGGAGGACGAGTGACCGGGGTGGACCTGAACGCGGATCTCGGCGAGGGATTCGGGGTCTGGCGCCTCACGGAGGACGACGCGCTGCTGGAGATCGTCTCCAGCGCCAACGTGGCGTGTGGTTTCCACGCGGGTGACCCGAGCGTGCTGCGGCGCGTGACGGCGGCGGCCGCGGAGCGGGGTGTCGCGGTCGGTGCGCAGGTGGCGTACCGGGACCTGGCCGGCTTCGGGCGCCGGTTCCTGGACGTGACGCCGGCCGAGCTGACCGACGACGTGCTGTACCAGATCGGCGCGCTGGACGCGTTCGCCCGGGTGGCGGGGACGCGGGTGGCGTACGTGAAGCCGCACGGCGCGCTCTACAACGCGATCGTGCACCACGCGGAGCAGGCCGCGGCGGTGGTGGAGGCGGTGCGGTTGTTCGACCCGTCGTTGCCGGTGCTGGGGTTGCCGGGTTCGGAGTTCCTGCGCCAGGCGGAGGCGGCCGGGTTGCGCCCGGTGCGTGAGGCGTTCGCCGACCGGGCCTACACGCCGGCCGGAACGCTGGTCTCGCGGCGAGAGCCGGGCGCGGTGATCCACGACCCCGACGAGGTGGTCCGGCGATGCGTCCGCATGGCAACGAAGGGCGTGATCATCGCGGTGGACGGCAGCGAGGTGAAGGTGCAGCCAGAGTCGATCTGCCTGCACGGAGACACCCCAGGCGCCGTGGAGATCGGCCGCCGGGTGCGGGCCGCACTAACACAAGCCGGAGCCACAATCCGACCCTTCGCATAACTCACAACACAACCGCCACCCGGCAACGCAGAGCAACAACCCCCGAACCACTCCCCCTCCCGCACCCGATCCCCAGCCCAAATCAATGAAAGATCGGGTCCGGGAGGGGCAGATCCGGGCGTAGCGAAGCGAAGCCGGCGCAGTGGATACCCGCGTAGCGGAAATCCGATCACCAGCGCAAAGGCAAGTGCGTCACCCCGTTGATGAAGTTCGACGTCAACCGCCGCACCTCACCCTCCACTCGCACCTCGGGCAGCATCCTCACGAACTCCCGGAAGAACACCCGCATCTGCAACCGCCCGAAATGCGCCCCCAGGCACAAATGCGGCCCCTGCCCGAACGCCAGATGATCATTGGGCGTCCGCGCGACATCGAACCGATACGGATCCGGAAACTGCCGCTCGTCGAAATGGGCCGAAGCGAAGTACACCACAACCTTGTCCCCCGCAGCGATCCGCTGCCCACCCAGCTCGGTATCCACCGCAGCCGTCCGCCGGAAGGTCAGCACCGGCGGGTGCCACCGCAGCATCTCCTCCACCGCTGAGGGCACCAGCGACGGATCCGCCCGCAACCGCCGGTACTCGCCCGGGTACTGCACCAACGCCAGCACCCCGCCCGGCAACGCGCCGCGCACGGTGTCGTTCCCGGCGATCACCATGAGGAAGAAGAACATCCGCAGCTCGGCGTCGTCCAGCGAGCGTCCGTCCACAGTGGCCTGGACGAGCGCGGTCATCAGGTCGTCGGCCGGGTCGCGCCGCTTGGCCTCCGCCAGCTCCTGCGCGTAGGCGAACATGTCGGCGAGCATCGCCGGTGACCGCGGATTGATCGGTTTCCCGTCGGGGCCCCGCACGATCTCGGCGTGCTCCGGGTCCTGGTAGCCGATGACGCGGTTGGTCCACTTCAGCAGCAGGCCGCGGTCCTGCGGTGGCACCCCGATCAGATCGGCGAGGTTGAGCAGCGGGAAATCGTCGGTGACCTCGACCGGCAGATCGCACCGGCCGCGCGGCACCACCGCCCCGATCAGCGCCCGCGCCCGCTCGGCGATCTGGTCGGCCGAGCGTTCCAGCCGCCGCCGGGTGAACACCGCGGACACGATGCGGCGCAACCGGTTGTGCTCCGGCGGGTCCATGTTCAGGATCATGCGCCGGATGAAGGTGAGGTCGTCGGGCTCGGGGTCGCGGATCTGCGTCGCGCCGAGCCACGACGAGAACACCTCCGGCGTGCGCAGCACGTGCTTCACGTCGGCGTACCGGGTCACCGCCCAGTAGCCGGGTCCGGACGGCCAGCCGAGCACCTCGTGTTCGTCCTGCCACGCGACCGGTTCGGTGTCGCGCAGGCGGCGCAGGTCGTCGTGCGGCACGCCGCGGGCGAACACCCTCGGGTCGAAGACGTCCACATCGGACATCAGTGCTCGTCCAGGAACACTTCGATCATGTTGGCCACGGTCACCGGCACCTCTTCGGCCGCGTAGTGCCCGGCGTCCGGCAGGACCTCCAGCTCGAGCTTCGGGTACCACTGCCCGAAGGTCACGAGCATGACGTCCTCGCTGAGCGCGGGATCGTGCTCGCCGACGACGACCTTGATCGGCACCTCGTTGCCCGCGATCCGGTCCGAGAAATCGGTCTTCGCCCACGCCTCCAGGTACTCGGCGAACGCGGTCCGGTCGGAGTTCTCCAGCGAATGCCGGACCATGCCGTCGAGCCACGAGCCGGGGTGGCGGCCGCCGGTGGTGAAGTCGATGATCGCGCGGCGGCTGGCCGGATCGTCGGCGGCGCTGCTGAACAGTCGCCAGGTGTCCTCGTCCATCGGCACGCCGCTGGCCGGGACCGGGGAGATCCCGAACAGCGACCGGACGCGGCCGGGCGCCTCGGCGAGGACGTACTGCATGACGCTGCCGCCCATCGAGTGGCCGACGAGGGAGAACCGGTCGTGGCCGAGTTCGTCGGCGAGCAGCAGCACGTCACCGGCCGCCTCGGCGACGGTGTGCGCGCCCGCCTCGTCCTTGCGCGTGCCGTAGCCGCGGTAGTCGGGGAAGAGGTAGGTGAACCGCTCGGCGTCGAGGTGCGGGGTGAGTTCCTGCCACGCCTTCGACGACCCGAACCAGCCGTGCAGCACGAACACGACGTGCTCACCGGTGCCGACCCGCTCCATGTGCGCCTCCCAGTCCTCGCTGACCCGTTGCAGTGGCGAGCTTGGCACACTCGCGGCGCGTTGGCACGACGCGCAGAATGATCTTGTGGACTCCCTGCTCACCCGGCTGCCCGCGTGGCTGACGACGGTGCCCTACGACGGCTCCCGCATCCCCGGTTCCGCCGGTGACCCGGCCTCGGGCGCGAACTGCCAGGTCTACGCCTACGCAGTGCTCCGGCACTTCGGCCGGGCGGCGCCGGACCTGCGCTCCCGCGAGCTGTGGCACGACACGGCCTGGACGTCGCGGGTGACCGAGCCGGAGCCGCTGGACCTGGCGTTGTTCAACCGCACCGCCGACCCGTTCGGCGCGCACGTGGGCATCTGGACGGACGACGACCGGGTGCTGCACCTGTGCGCGGAGATCGGCAGCCCCGCGGTGTGGACGCCGGCACAGTTCGCGACACGCGAGCGCTACCGCACGCTGATCGGGTTCAAACGCTGCCACCGGCGCCACTGAACGCCGCCGACGAGGACCACTCCGCACAGCACACCGGCCGGTGCGACGAACCCGCCGCCACCCGGTCCGGTCCTGCCCCGCCCGGGCGCACCTCGGCGGCCCCCACCGCCACCGTGGCTGGGAACGCAACCGGCGCCGCTTCAGCACGGTCAGGGGCACTCCTCCGCGTGGTTCTGCCACCGCATCGCCGCGTGCAGGGCCTCGATCAGCCGCTCGTCGTCGGGCACGCTCGGCTCGCCGCCCAGCGGGATCCAGCGCTCGCACACCTTGCGATCGTCCTCGTACCCGGTCAGCAGCATCCCCGGGTACGACAACGTCACCGGCTCGCCGTCCGGCCCGTCCACGTCGACCCGCCGGAGGTGCATCGCCACCCGCACCTGCCGCTTCCCGCCCATCCGCACCTGCCCGACTCGACCCCGGTACCCCGAGGTCGCGGCCGGGCTCGCGTTGGTTACCGCGCCGATCCTCCCGATTCGGCAACGGCGGGCCCCCCTTGCGTGTCCCGCCGGGGACGGCGCAGGCAGAATTGGCCCCCGCAACCGCGAGCAGGGAGTGATCAGCATCGTGACAGTGGCCGTGCAGTCGATCGAGCAGAAGATCGCCGAGGAGCTCGGCGTCCGCGAAGGGCAGGTCAAGGCCGCCGTGGACCTGCTCGACGGCGGGGCGACCGTGCCGTTCATCGCGCGGTACCGCAAGGAGGTGACCGGCGCCCTCGACGACGCCCAGCTGCGCACGCTCGAAGACCGGCTGCGTTACCTGCGGGAGCTCGACGAGCGCCGGACCGCGATCCTCGAATCGATCGGCAGCCAGGGCAAGCTCACCGAGGAGCTGGCCGAGGCGATCCGCGCCGCGGACACCAAGGCCCGGCTGGAGGACATCTACCTCCCCTACAAGCCCAAGCGCCGCACCAAGGCCCAGATCGCCCGCGAGGCCGGCCTGGAACCGCTGGCCGACGGCCTGCTGAACGACCCGAACACCGACCCGCAAGCCGCCGCGGCCGTGTTCGTCGATCCCGAGAAGGGCGCGGCCGCCGCCCAGGCCGCCCTCGACGGTGCCCGCGCGATCCTGGTCGAGCGCTTCGGTGAGGACGCCGACCTGATCGGCGAGCTGCGGGAGAAGATGTGGACGCAAGGCTACTTCTCCTCGAAGGTCCGCCAGGGCAAGGAAACCGAGGGCGCGAAGTTCGCCGACTACTTCGACTTCGCCGAGCCGTTCACCAAGATGCCCTCGCACCGCGTGCTGGCGATGCTGCGCGGCGAGAAGGAAGACGTCCTCGACCTCACCGTCGAGCCCGAAGAGCCTTCCGATGAGCCGAAGGTCGGTCCCTCGGACTACGAGCGCCGCATCGCGCAGCGGTTCGGCATCACGAACGAGGGCCGCCCGGCCGACAAGTGGCTGCAGGACACGGTGCGCTGGGCCTGGCGCACGAAGATCCTCCTGCACCTGGGCATCGACCTGCGGATGCGGTTGCGGCAGAAGGCCGAGGAGGACGCGGTGAACGTGTTCGCCGCGAACCTGCGTGACCTGCTGCTGGCCGCGCCCGCCGGCACCCGCGCCACGATGGGACTGGACCCGGGCTTCCGCACCGGGGTGAAGGTCGCCGTCGTGGACGCCACCGGCAAGGTCGTCAACACCCACACGATCTACCCGCACCAGCCGCAGAACCGCTGGGACCAGTCCATCGACGAGCTGGCGAAGCTGTGCGCCGCCCACTCGGTGGACCTGATCGCGATCGGCAACGGCACCGCGTCCCGGGAGACCGACCGGCTGGCGATCGAGCTGATCAAGCGGCACCCCGAGCTGAAGCTGACCAAGGCCGTCGTGTCCGAGGCGGGCGCGTCGGTGTACTCGGCGTCGGCGTTCGCCTCGCAGGAGCTGCCGGACCTGGACGTCTCGCTGCGTGGCGCGGTGTCGATCGCGCGGCGCCTGCAGGACCCGCTGGCCGAGCTGGTGAAGATCGACCCCAAGTCCATCGGGGTCGGGCAGTACCAGCACGACGTGTCCGAGGTGGCGCTGTCCCGGTCGCTGGACGCGGTGGTCGAGGACTGCGTGAACGCGGTCGGCGTGGACGTCAACACCGCCTCCACCCCGCTGCTGACCAGGGTCTCCGGCATCACCGCCGGCCTGGCCGAGAACATCGTCAACCACCGCGACACGCACGGCCCGTTCCGGTCGCGCTCGGCACTGAAGGATGTCCCGCGGCTGGGCCCGAAGGCGTTCGAGCAGTGCGCCGGCTTCCTGCGGATCCGCGGCGGCGACGACCCGCTGGACTCCTCCAGCGTGCACCCCGAGGCCTACCCGGTGGTGCGGCGGATCCTGTCCAAGACCGGCACCGAGCTGCGGGAGCTGATCGGCAACGAGCGGGTGCTGCGCAAGCTGCGCCCGGAGGACTTCGTCGACGAGACCTTCGGCCTGCCGACGGTCACCGACATCCTCGCCGAGCTGGAGAAACCCGGCCGCGACCCGCGCCCGGCGTTCAAGACCGCGACCTTCGCCGAGGGCGTGGAGAAGATCGGTGACCTCAAGCCGGGCATGCGGCTGGAGGGCGTGGTCACCAACGTGGCCGCGTTCGGCGCGTTCGTCGACATCGGCGTGCACCAGGACGGCCTGGTCCACGTGTCGGCGATGTCGAAGAACTTCGTCAAGGACCCGCGTGAGGTGGTCAAGCCGGGCGACATCGTCAAGGTGAAGGTGCTCGAGGTGGACATCGCCCGCAAGCGGATTTCGCTGACCCTGCGCCTGGACGACGAGGTCGGCGGCGGCCGCGCCAAACCCGCTGGTGGCGGCGGTGGCGAGCGCCGCGGCGGGCAGCCGCGCAAGGGCGGTCAGCCCAAGCGCCGCGAGCCGTCCGGCGGTGGTGGCGCGCTGGCCGATGCCCTCCGAAAGGCTGGCTACGGTCGCTAAACCGCCGTTCGGGGTCCATCATCGAAGGGTGCGGTGGGCCGATTCCCTGGCAGATCGATCCGCGCGGCGGTGGCTGCGCGGAATCGCCGGGCGGCTCGACTCCGGCTGGCGAGCGCTGGCCGGAGACCCTTCGTTGTGGCGGACGTTCGACCGCCACCTGGCCGCGGTCGACGACGCGGTGCGCTGCGAGGCGGACATGGTCTCCCGCCAGGAGCCGGTGTCGCGGCTCGTCCTGCTGGCCGGTCACGCCCACGACGTGTGGACCGAGGCCGAGGAGCTGGACTGGCGCCCACCGGCGAACCCCGGCGGCTGGACCGAGCGGGAGTGGACGGGGTTGCGCCTGCTCGCCTGTCTCCGCCTGGCGGCCGACGAGCCACGCGGCCCGAAGCTGCCCGCCGACGCGGAGTTCGCCCGCACCCGGCCGGTCGAAACCGGTGAACAAGTGAACAATCGGCGCGAATACTTTCGCTGAATTTCGGGCGAAAGCCGCCGAACGGTACTGGTGAATCGTTGACGGGTTTGCCTACGATCGGATTTCCTTTTTTCCGGTCGGGGGCGATGCCGTTGGTGTTCTTCCGCATCCTGGGGCCGCTCGAAGTGGCGGTGGGGGCTCGTCCCGCGCCGCTCGGCGGTCCGAAACCGCGCCTGCTGCTGGCCGCGCTCCTGCTCCAGCCCGGCGTCGTGGTGTCCGCCGACGCGCTGACCGACGTGCTGTGGCCGGGGCGCGCGCCGCGGTCGGCGGCCGCGAACCTGCGCACCTACGTGCACGGCCTGCGGCGGGTGCTGGGCGACCGGATCGAGGGCCGCGCGGGCGGTTACCTGCTGCACGCCGGGCCGGACGAGCTGGACGCGACGGTGGCCGAGCGGCTCGTGGCGCGGGCGCACGCCGAGCGGGCGCCCGCGCTGCTCGACCGGGCCGCGGCGCTGTGGCGCGGTGCGGTGCTGGAGGACCTGCCGCACCACCACACGTGGTCGTCGGCCGTCGCGCGGCTGAGCGAGCTGCGGTTGTCGGTGCAGGAGGAACGTCTGCGGTTCCACGTGGCGGCCGGGCGGCACGCGGACGCCATCGTCGAGCTGCGTGGCCTGCTGGCCGAGCAGCCGCTGCGCGAGGAGCTGTGGCGGCTGCTCGTCGTCGCGCTCGGTGCGAGCGGGCGGCAGGGCGAGGCGCTGGCCGCCTACGCCGAGGCCGAGCGCGTGCTGCGGGCGGAGCTGGACACCGAGCCGGGTCTGGGGTTGCGGCAGGCGGTGGCCGGCTTGGACGCTCCGGCGCCGGTGTGCCAGCTGCCGCTGGACCTGCCCGACTTCACCGGCCGGGAGAGCCGGCTCGCGGAACTGACCGGCCTGCTCGACGGCGAGCGTCCGGCGGTCGTGGTGTTGTCCGGCCCGCCCGGCGCGGGGAAGTCGGCGCTGGCGGTGCACGCCGCCCACGCCGCGCGCGGCCGTTACCCGGACGGCCAGCTGTACGTGGACCTGCGTGGCACGTCCGAGTCGCCGCGGCGGCCGCTGGACGTGCTGGCCGAGCTGCTGCACGCGCTCGGCGTGCCCGACACCGGAATTCCGCGCGGGCTCGGCGAACGGTCGGCGCTGCTGCGGTCGCGGCTGGCCGGGCGTCGGGTGTGCGTGGTGCTCGACGACGCGGGCAGCGCCGGGCAGGTGCGGCCGCTGCTGCCCGGCGCGGGTGCGTGCGCGGTGCTGGTGACCAGCCGGGGGCGGCTGCCCGATCTGACCGTCGCGCGGCACGTCGACGTCGGGGTGCTGACCGGCGCGGAGGCCACGGAGCTGCTGGCCCGGATCGCCGGGGCCGGCCGGGTGGCGGCCGAACCGGAGGCGGCGGCCGCGATCGTCGAGCCGTGCGGACGGCTGCCGCTGGCGATTCGCATTGCCGGGGCACGGCTTTCGCACCGGCGCGAGTGGACACTTCGCACGCTCGCCGTCCGGTTGGCCGACGAGCGGCGGCGCCTGGACGAGCTGCGCGTCGGCGATCTCGCGGTGCGGGCGAGCCTCGCGTTGAGCTACGACCAGCTGCCGGGCAGCTGCGCGCGGGCGTTCCGGGCGCTCGGCGCGTTCGGGCCGTTCCCCGGCTGGGTGGTCGGGGCGCTGCTCGGCCGGGAGCACGCGGACGACGTGCTGGAGGTGTTGGTCGGCGCGCACCTGGTGGACCTGGTGGGCGAGCCGCCCCGGTACCGGCTGCACGACCTGGTGCGCTGCTACGCGCGGGAACTCGGTGAGCCGGACTCCGATGCCGTCCGCCGCGTCGTCGAGGGGTACCTCTCGCTCGCCACCGAGGCGGCGGAACGGATGCCGGTGCGCTTCTTCGGCGCCGCACCGGAGCCGAGGCCGGCGGACCTGTGGTGTCCGGGCCGGGTCGAGGATCCGGTGGCGTGGTTCGCGGGCGAGCGACCGGTCCCCCTCGTCGAGCTGGCGGTGGACCACGGCTTCGACGCGCTGGCGTGGCGGCTGGTCACGGCGTTCACCCCGTACTTCGACCTGCGCGGGCACCACGAGGACTGGCGCCGCACGCACGAGCTGGCGCTGGGCGCGGCCGAGCGCGCGGGCGATCCACGCGGGCGGGCGGTGGTGCTGCGCAGCCTCGGGCAGCTGGAGGTCTACCAGGACGACTACACCGCCGCGCGTGCGGCGTTCGAGCGGTCGCTGGCATTGTTCCGGGGCATCGGCGACGACCAGGGCGCGGCGGTCGCGCTGGCCGGGCTGAGCACGATCCGGCGCGTCTCGGGAGAGCACGAGATGGCGCTGCGGCACTGCCACGACGCGCTGGAGTTGTTCACCCGCAGCGGCGACCGGCACGGCGAGGCCGTGGTGCGGCTCGCGATCGGGTCGGTGTGGCTGGCGCGCGGCTGTCACGCGACCGCCGAGCGCTGGTTCACCGACGCGCGTGAGGCGTGCGTCGAGATCGGCGACCGGCACCGCGAGGCGCACGCGCGGCACCGGATGGCGTTGCTGCACCAGCAGCGCGGCAACCTCGGGCGGGCCCGCGAGGAACTGGACCGGGCCATCGCGATCTTCGGCGAGCTGGGCGACGACCACTGCGTCGGCTACGCGCACCAGAGCCTCGGCGAGCTGTGCCTGCGCAGCGGCGACCTCGCGCACGCGAAGCTCCTGCTGGTGAACTCGCTGTCGGTGCACCGGCGCGACGGCGACCGGCGGTCGGAGGCCGAAGCCGGGCAGCTGCTGGGCGAGGTGCACGAGCGGCTCGGGCAGGTCCTCGAGGCCCGCGGCCTGTTCCGGCGATCGCTGGAGATCTGGTCGGAGCTGGGCGCCGAAGAAGCGGCGGCCGCGCTGCGGGAACGGTTGAGTCACCACCCATTGACCATGATCGCCGGCGGGTCCATCCTGGTGCCCTCCGAGAGAGCCGGGAGGGAGCCATGAGCACCTTCGTCGTGGTCGGCGGCAACGGACGGACCGGACGCCGGGTCGGGGAACGGCTCGCCGGTGGCGGTCACCGGGTGGTGGTGGCGAGCCGGAGTTCGGAGCCGCCGCTGGACCTGACGACGAAACCCGATCCGGCGATCTTCGCCGGCTCCGAGGGGGTCGTCATCGTGGCGGAACCGCCGAAGGAGCCGGACGCGGCGGAGGCGGCGATGCACGGGGGTGTCGCGGCGATCGCGGAGATCGCGGCGCGCGAGGACATCCCGGTGGTGCTGGTGTCCCAGATCTACCTCACGCGGCCGGCCGAGCACCCGGAGATGAGCGCCCGCATCGAAGCCCGCGCGCGGGGCGAGCAGGCGCTGCGCGAGAGCGGCGCGCAGTACACGATCATCCGGCCGAGCTGGCTGCACGACCTGCCGGCCGGCGGGGTGCGCATCGAGCAGGGCGACACCGGCGAGGGCCGGGTCAGCCGGGAGGCGGTGGCCGACGCCGTGGTCGCGGCGCTGTTCGACCCGGCGGCGTCGGGCAAGACGTTCGAGCTGTACGACGACGAGGACTCGCCCCGTCCGGACTGGCCGTCGGTGTTCGCCGCGCTGCACCCCGATCAGTGACGCGCCTCCGGTAGCGGGTCCAGCACCTGCTTGCTGTGGTGCTGGTAGATGATCGACGTCCGGAAGGTGACCATCTCCCGGCGGCTGGTGAACCGTTCGAGCAGGAACGCGTGCAGGTGGTCGATGTCCTGCGCGGTGACGTGCACGAGGAAGTCGTCGCTGCCCGCGATCGTGAAGACCGAGATGACCTCGGGCAGCTGCGCCAGCGAGCGTTCGAACGCGTCCACCACGTCACGCGTCAGCGGCCGGATCTGCGCCGCGACGATCGCCTGCACGCCGCGGTTGAGGGCGTTGTAGTCGATGTCGGCGTGGTAGCCGCGGATCACGCCGCGCTTGCGCAGCAGGCGGATCCGTTCCAGGCAGGTCGACGGTGCGATGCCGACCTTGCGGGCGATGTCCCGGTTCGACTGCCGCGCATCCTCCTGCAGAAGCCGCACGATCGCCGAATCAAGTTCGTCCATGTTCGCAGCTCCGATGTTCGTGCCGAATATCGTTCGGCGGCGACGCTTCGTCGTTGTGCATCAGCCTAGCTTTCCCGGCATGGAGCATGAAGAGGTGAAGGTCCGCCGCGGTCCCCGCTCGCGGCTGCCGATCGTCGTCGCGATCCACTCCCGCGCCCTCGGCCCCGCGGCCGGCGGCATCCGGCTGCGCCGCTACCCGGACTGGCGGGACGGCCTGGCCGACGCGCTGCGCCTGTCCGAGGCGATGACCGCCAAGAACGCGGCCGCCGGGCTGGACTTCGGCGGTGGGAAGAGCGTGATCACGCTGGGGCCCGGTGTGGAGCTGACGCCGTCGCTGCGGGAGGCGGCGCTGCTCGACGTGGGCGAGCTGATCGAGTCGTTCGGGGGAACGTACTTCGGTGGTCCGGACGTCGGGACGGGGCCGGACGACATGGTGGTGGTGCGGCGCTCGACGTCGCGGGTGTTCTGCCTGCCCGTGGAGCACGGTGGGACGGGCTCGTCGAGCATCCCGACGGCGCTGGGGGTGTTCGCCGCGGTGCGGGCGGGGGCGCGGCACGTGTTCGGGAGTCCGGAGCTGAGCGGTCGCACGGTGGTGATCAGCGGGCTGGGCTCGGTGGGGGCGCTGGTGGCGCGGCACGTGGCGGCGGCGGGGGCGCGCGTGGTGGTGTCCGATGTGGACCCCGTGAAGCGCGATTCGGCGTACGAGTGGGTGGATCCGGAGAAGGCGCTGCGGACGCCGGCGGACATCCTGGTGCCGGCCGCGGTGGGTGGTGTGCTGTCGCCGGAGCTGGTGCCCGAGCTGGCCGCGCCGCTGATCGTCGGGCCGGCGAACAACCAGCTCACGGCGGATCCGGTGGCGGACGAGCTGGCCGCGCGGGGGATCGTGTGGGTGCCGGACTTCATCGCCAGCGCGGGCGGCGCGGTCTACACGCTGCTGCGCGAGGTGGAAAGACTGGACGAGGCGGCGGCGAACGCCCGAGTGGAGTCGATCGGCGCGACGGTGTCCGCGGTGCTGGACACCGCGCGGGACAAGGGAACGACACCATTGCGGGAAGCCCGCCAACGGGTCGAGACCCGGTTGACGGGGCGATGAGGGGTGGCTGGCGCAGCTTCCCCCAGTGCCCACCCGCCCAACGTCACCTTCAACGGTCAGCGCAACTTCTGGTCGTAAGCCTCACGGGCGTCCAGCATCTCCTCCCAATGCTCACCCGCCCAGGCACACACCGCCTTCATCGGTTCCAGCATGCTGCGCCCCAGTGGCGTGAGCTCGTACTCGACGCGGGGTGGCGGGGACTGTTTCAAGATCGGTGTTTCTGGCCCGACACGCCGGGCTGAGGTCCGGCGGGATGGGCACTGTGAGTGATGACATCTGGGGCTGTGACTCCACGTAAGAGTGAGAAGCGGTTGTCACCGGAG